>NZ_JBSGZD010000317.1:0-8927 GCF_053610825.1 Streptomyces sp. NPDC054863
GTGCTGGAGTCCACGAGGACGACCGACGCGGTGCGTTCGGGATACAGCCTGGCGAACGCCTCGGCGTGGAATCCGGCGATCGAGTGCCCGACAACGGTCACGGGCCCGACGACATCCGCATCCGCGTCCACCCCCGCGTCCGCCCTCGCGCCCGCGTCCACCCCCGCGTCCGCGCCCGCGCCCGCGCCCGAAGCGCGCCAAGTCCTCACCGCATCCACCACCGCTGCGATCCGCTGCGCCTCCCCCGCCGCCGTCGGCGCCACCCGCGCCGCACCCGAAAGCCCGTGCCCCGGCCGGTCGAAGCGCACCACGGTCCGGTACGGCGCGAGCAGCGCGGCCACCGGTTCCCAGTCGAACCAGCCCATCGCGAGCCCCGCGCTCAGCACACACACCGGGCCGCTGCCCTCGACGCGCACATGGTGCGGCACGCCGCCGATCTCCCGGAAGAACTCACCTGCGTCTGTCACGGGGACAGCCTCTCGCGCCGTACGGAGTGCGCGAGCACCGCCAGCCAGATCGCGACCAGCAGCACCTGCAGCCGCTGTCCGATGCCGAGCGCCCAGGTGCCCCTTCCGGCCTCGAAGGCGGCGACGGACGTCAGCGTCCAGGTGGTGGCGGCCAGTTCGAGCCAGACCAGCAGCGGCCCCCTGCGGGAGAGCGGGGACCACTGCCGGTACCGGTGGGCGGCGACGGTGAGTGCGACGACGCCGGTGAGCGCGCCCAGTACGGCGAGGCTGCTGCTCCACGCGTGTGCCGTGTGGGTGGCGGGGACGAGCCCCGCGGTCTCCCGCGCCGCGCACTCCGGGTCGACGGTGGGCGCACAGCTCAGCGGAAGCCGCGAGTCCGCGACGGTCGCCCCGCCGAACAGGACGAGCCCGGCCCATCCGGCCAGCAGCCAGGGCCGGCGCGGGGTACGGATCAACGCCCACAGCGCCCCCAGGAGGAGCAGGGTGCCCGCCGCCAGGTCGGTGGCGCGGAAGACGCCGCCCAACGGCTGGTCGGCGGCGGCCAGTTCACTCACGTACGTGTCGATGGGGTTGAGGCCCGTCCATACGAGCACTTCGAGCACCCACGCGGTGTACGCGGCGGCGCCGAGCCCGAGGAGGAGGGAGACGGGCCGGGAGGAGTCGAAACGGCCAGGGCCGGGCGGCACATCAAATGTGGACATAGTGGTGCATATATTAATTCGATGCCCACCCCTCACCGGGGAGCCATACCCGGTGGGGGTAGGGTGCGGGGCATGGCGTCGACGAGCGTGCGGAGTGCGTGGGGCGGGCGGCTGCTGCTGTTCGCGGCGCTCCTGTTCGGCATCGTCACGATGCACACGCTCGGCCATCCCTCCGGGGAGCACGGCGGGCCCGAAACCGGGTCCGTCGGCACCGGCACGACGATGGCGGCCCCGGACACGACGGCGCCCCGTTCGCTGCACACCATGCCCGGAGCCCCGCCGCACACCGCCCCCAAAACCGTGGCCTCCGGCACCCCGTCCTTCTCCTCCCCCCAAGGCCCTCTGCACGGCATGGACCCGATGTCCGTCTGTCTCGCCGTGCTCGCCGCCTGGGGCGTGGTCCTGCTCGGGGCGCGGCTGCTGACGAGCCGTTCGTTCGCGTGGGCAGCCCCGCGCGGGGGCGGTGCGCCGCTGCGTGCGCCACACCCCCGTCCACCGCCGCGCAAGGCGGTTCTCGCCAGGCTGTCGGTCCTGCGGATCTAGAAGCGGGCCGGCCGTTCGGAAACGGCCCTCGCCTTCCACCGCAGAGCACACCGACAGACACACGAGGTACTCAGCCATGCGTACGCACCACACGCGCCGCGCCCTCCTCGGCGCGGGAATCGCCGCCGCCTCCACCGGGCTTCTGGCCGCCTGCTCCGACTCGGGCTCCGGCACCGGCCCGGCCGGTCACGCGGGCATGGACCACGGCAGCTCCACGCCGCCTCCTTCCGCCGCCGCGCCGCAGGGCTTCATCGCTCCGTACGACAAGGAGGTCGCCGCCGCCGAGGCCGCCCGCGGCTCAGGCCCTGTCCGCTCCGTGAAGCTCACCGCCACGCCCGCCACCCTCGACCTCGGGGGCGGTGCGACGGTCAGGTCCTGGGCGTACGGCGACGCCCTGCCCGGCAAGGAGGTGCGGGTCACCGCGGGCGACACCCTCGCCCTGACCCTCGCCAACCATCTCCCGGCCCCCACCTCCCTGCACTGGCACGGCCTCGCCCTGCGCAACGACATGGACGGCGTCCCCGGTCTCACCCAGCAGGAGATCAGGCCCGGCGCCGACTTCACCTACCGGTTCGCGGTGCCCCACCCGGGGACGTACTGGTTCCACCCGCACTCGGGCGTGCAGCAGGACCGCGGGCTGTACGCGCCGCTGATCGTGGAGGACCCGAGGGAGCCGCTGAAGTACGACAAGGAGTGGGTCGTCGTCCTGGACGACTGGGTGGACGGGGTGGACGGCTCCACCCCGGACGCGGTGCTCGCCGAGCTCAGCAAGGGCATGGGCGGCATGGACCACGGCGGCACGGGTGGCAGTGACGGCGGAGGCGGCGGAGGCCACGAGGGGCACGCGATGCCCGCACCCGCAAAGCCTTCCGCGACGCCGCCCTCCGGCGGACCCTCCCGCATGATGATGGGCGCCACCAGCGACCTCCTCGGCGGCGACGCGGGCGATGTGGCGTACCCGCACTACCTGGTCAACGGCCGTACACCGGCGGCCCCTTCGGTCTGCCGCGCCAAGCCGGGCGACCGCATCCGGATCCGTCTGATCAACGCGGGCGGGGACACCGCCTTCCGGGTCGCGCTCGGCGGCCACCGGATGACGGTCACGCACACCGACGGCTTCCCGGTCGAGCACGCGACGACGGACGCGCTGCTGCTGGGCATGGGCGAGCGGTACGACGTGCTGGTCACCGCCGGGGACGGGGTGTTCCCGCTGACGGCGGTCGCCGAGGGCAAGAAGGCCGCGGCCCTCGCCCTGCTGCGCACCGGGGGCGGCGCCGCGCCCTCCGCCTCCGTACGGCCCAAGGAGCTGACCGGGAAGCTCCTGACCGCCGACAAGCTGGCGGCGGCCGGGTCGGCTGCGCTGCCGGCCAGGAAGCCGGACCGCACCCTCCGGATCCGGCTCACCGGCGGGATGGCGAAGTACGACTGGGCCTTCGACAGGAAGCCGTACTCCCCCGCCCAGCGGCACGCGGTGAGGGCGGGCGAGCGGGTCCGTCTCGACTTCACCAACGCGACGACGATGTGGCACCCGCTGCACCTGCACGGTCACACCTTCGCCCTGGCGAATTCCGCCGGAGGCGCCCGCAAAGACACCGCGGTCATCCTGCCCAACGGGCGGCTGACGGTGGACTTCGACGCCGACAACCCGGGCCTGTGGATGATCCACTGCCACAACGTCTACCACTCGGAGGCCGGAATGATGACGGTCCTGGGCTACCGCCGCTGACCCGGACCGGCCGACGGGTACGGGGGGCGGGGCACGGTGAGAGGGCCGCAGGGCCCCACCGTCCCCGCCCCACCACCCCGTGGAAATAATGTAAGGCTCAGGTGAAGGCGCTGTTAGGGTCGTCGAACTTGGATTCGAACTTGCCCTGAGGACTCCGCATGACCAAGCCCACGCCTCCCTCCGACCAGAACCCGTGGGCCCCGCCCCCGGAGGGGTTCCAGGTGCCGCCGGCGCCTCCGGCGCCGGAGCAGTTCGGCCCGCCCACGGGCCCGCCGCCCGGCTACCGGGACGGACAGCAGGGAGGCTTCCAGGGCGGATACCCGGGAGGCCACCAGGGCGGCTACCCCGGCGGCTACGGATACCCGATGCCCCCGCCGCACGACGCGCCCCGCAACGGCATGGGCATCACGTCCCTGCTCCTCGGCATCACCGGCGTGGTCCTGGGCATGGTCGTCGTCCTGTTCTGGATGAGCTGGCTGCCCGCCCTGCTCGCCGTCGTCTTCGGCTTCGTCGCCCTCGGTCACGTCAAGAAGGGCACGGCCACCAACAAGGGTATGGCCGTCAGCGGCATGATCCTCGGCATGGTCGGCATCCTGCTCGCGGTGGGCGGCGGCGTCTTCGCCGTGACGTCGCTCAAGGACAGCGTCAGGGAGATCGACCGGAAGGTGGCCGAGGAAGAGGCCTCCGAGAGCCGCGAGGCCGAGGCCTCCGACAAGGAACTCTCCGAGGCGGAGAAGGAGCGCGCCGCGGTGGAGGCGTCCGAGTCGGCCGAGGCCGCCGACAAGGCGGAGGCGGCCAAGCCCAAGGCGTTCGGCAGCACCTACACCTACAAGAACGGCGTCTCGATCACGGTCGGCAAGCCCGTGCCGTACACCGCGAGCTCCACCGCCGCCGGGCACACCCGGGGCTACAAGTCCTTCACGGTGAAGATCACGCTGAAGAACGGCTCCAAGGAGAAGTTCGACTCCCTGTACGCGATTCCGCGCTTCAAGGACGCCGACGACGCCGAGGTGCAGAAGATCTTCGACGGGGACGTGCCGAGCTCGTTCCGCGGCGCCCTGCACCCCGGCCGCAGCAAGACCGGCACGTACGCCTTCGACCTCCCGCCGGAGGCCGCGGGCGCGGCGGGGGTCGAGATGTCGCCGGGCATCGGATACGACGAGGCCGTCTGGTCGGGACCGACAAAGTAGGCCGAGGAGGCCGAGGAGGCCGAAGAGCCCCCGGGGGGGGAGGAAGGGCAGGGAGCCAGGAGTCCTGGAGGCCGCCGGGCACCACGCGGGACGCACTCCACCAGCCCCCCCCCAGCCCTCTTCCCCGCCCGTCCGCCAGGACATCGCGTCAAGTAGACGATTAGACTGGCGGGCGTGCCTCAACTACGTCTCGCTCTGAATCAGATCGACTCGACGGTCGGCGATCTCGCCGGGAACGCCGAGGCGATCCTCCACTGGACCCGGCACGCCGCCGAGCAGGGTGCGCATCTGATCGCGTTCCCGGAGATGGCGCTGACCGGCTACCCCGTCGAGGACCTGGCCCTGCGGTCGTCCTTCGTCGACGCCTCCCGCGACGCGGTGCACGCGCTCGCCGTGCGGCTCGAAGAGGAGGGCTTCGGGGACATCCCGGTCGTCGTCGGTCACCTCGACCGGGCGGCGCAGGCCAGGACCCGCTACGGCCAGCCCGCGGGCGCCCCGCAGGACGCCGCCGCCGTGCTGCACGGCGGCCGGGTGGCGCTCTCCTTCGCCAAGCACCACCTCCCCAACTACGGCGTCTTCGACGAGTTCCGGTACTTCGTGCCGGGCGACTCGATGCCCGTGATCCGGGTGCGCGGCGTGGACGTCGCGCTCGCCATCTGCGAGGACCTCTGGCAGGACGGCGGCCGGGTCCCCGCCGCGCGTACCGCGAACGCCGGGCTGCTGCTGTCGATCAACGCCTCCCCGTACGAGGTGCACAAGGACGACACCCGCCTCGAACTGGTGCGGGAGCGCGCCCGGCAGGCCGGCTGCACGACCGCGTACGTCGCGATGACCGGCGGTCAGGACGAGCTCGTCTACGACGGCGACTCGATCGTCTGCGACAAGGACGGCGAAGTGATCGCGCGCGCCCCGCAGTTCAGCGAGGGCAGCATGCTGCTCGACCTGGAGCTGCCCGCCGCGAGCGCCGACGCGGTCACCGGAATCGTCGACGACGGCCTGCACGTCGACCGCGTGGTGCTGAGCGACGAACCGCTGCCCGCGTACGAAGCGGAGCTGACCGGCGGCTACTCGCAGCGCCTTGAGGACACCGAGGAGATCTACACCGCGCTGGTCGTCGGGCTGCGCGCGTACGCCGCGAAGAACGGTTTCCGCTCGGTCCTCATCGGGCTGTCGGGCGGCATCGACTCCGCCCTCGTCGCCGCCCTCGCCTGCGACGCGGTCGGCGCGCAGAACGTGTACGGCGTGTCCATGCCGTCCAAGTACAGCTCGGAGCACTCCAAGGACGACGCCGCCGAGCTGGCCCGCCGGACCGGCCTGAACTTCCGGACCGTCTCCATCGCCCCGATGTTCGACGCGTACATGGAATCCCTCTCCCTGACCGGGCTCGCCGAGGAGAACCTCCAGTCCCGGCTGCGCGGCACCACCCTGATGGCGCTCTCCAACCAGGAGGGTCACATCGTCCTCGCCCCGGGCAACAAGTCCGAGCTGGCGGTGGGCTATTCGACGCTCTACGGCGACTCCGTCGGTGCGTACGGCCCCGTCAAGGACGTCTACAAGACGTGGATCTTCGAGCTCGCCCGCTGGCGCAACAAGGCCGCCGAGGAACGCGGTCAGACCCCGCCGATCCCGGAGAACTCGATCTCCAAGCCACCCAGCGCCGAACTGCGCCCCGGCCAGGTCGACACCGACTCCCTCCCCGACTACGACGTCCTCGACCGGATCCTGGAGCTGTACGTCGACCGGGACCAGGGCCTGGAGGCGATCGTGGCCGCGGGCTTCGACCGCGCACTGGTCGCCAGGACGCTGCGGATGGTGGACACGGCGGAGTACAAGCGCCGCCAGTACCCGCCGGGCACCAAGATCTCCCCGAAGGGCTTCGGCAAGGACCGCAGGCTGCCGATCACCAACAGGTGGCGCGAGTCGGCGGGCCGAAGCCGATCGCAGGGCTAGAACTTCACGCGCGCCGCGACCGGCAGGTGGTCGCTCGCCGTCTCGGGCAGCGTCCACGAGGACACCGGTTCCACGCCCCTGACCATGATCTGGTCGATGCGCGCCATCGGGAACGCGGCAGGCCAGCTGAAGCCGAAGCCGTCGCCCGCCGCGCCCTGCGTGGAGCGCATCTGCGCGGTCACGCCGTTGAGCGCGCGGTCGTTCATGGTGCCGTTGAGGTCCCCGAGCAGGACCACCCGGCGGACCGGCTCCCGGGCGATGGCCTCGCCCAGGGCGTCGGCGCTGTCATCGCGCTGACCTGCGGTGAAGCCCGCGTTGAGCTTGACCCGTACGGACGGCAGGTGAGCGACGTACACCGCGACGTCGCCCTTGGGCGCGGCCACCGTGGCGCGCAGCGCGCGCGCCCAGCCGAGCTTGATGTCGACCTTGCGGGTGTCGGTCATCGGGTACTTGCTCCACAGCCCGACGGTGCCCTGCACCGAGTGGTACTTGTACGTGCCGCGCATGGCCTTCTCGTACCCGGCGAGGTTGTCGCCCGCGATCTCCTCCAGGGCGACGACGTCCGCGCCGGATGCGGTGAGGACGCGCACGGTGCCCTCGGGGTCGCTGTTCTCGGCGTTGACGTTGTGGGTGGCGACGGTGAGGTCTCCGCCGGGGGTCGACTTGTCGGTGTAGAGCCCGCCGAAGAGGTTGAGCCACACGGTGGCCGGGAGGATCAGCGCGACCAGGGCGAGCGCCGAGCGGCGCAGCAGGGCGAACACCAGCAGCAGCGGGACCGCGAGGCCGAACCAGGGCAGGAAGGTCTCGGTGAGGCTGCCGAGGTTGCCGATGGTGTTGGGAATCTGCGCGTGGAAGATCATCACGAGGGCGACCAGTACGGCGAGGGCCGCGAGGAAGACGCCCCGGCGCCAGATGCGGCGGTCGCCGCGCCAGCTGCCGCCCGCCGCCCCGCGCCAGCGGGAGCCGCTGCCGGTCGCACCGGCTGCACCGGCGGCTCCGGCAGTGGCTCCGGAACCGGTCCTGGAGGGTTCGGCCTCCGGGCCGTCGTTCCCGGTGTCCGGCCTGTACGCCTGCGCCATTGAGCTGTCCTCACTTGCCTTGCTGCTGCCTTGCCCGTACGCCCCCGACCCGCCCCTGACCCTAGGCGATGACCGGTGCGCATCTCGGCCGCCATCCGGGGCGGCCGTACTGCGAGGAGGACGACCGGGCGCCCGCCGGGGGTTCCGGTTCGGCCGTCGCACCCGCCCACTGTGACGAAACCCGCACAAAGCTGCAGGTGGGAAAGGTGTGGGCGCCAACCACTTCCGGACGGCGGCCTGGGATGCCACCATGGATGTGGTCCGGAGACGCCGTAAGGGCGCTTCGAGATGACGAAGGAGCTGTACCAGCCATGTCGCTTCAGGCTGCCCAGAACACTGCCCGGAACGCCGCGCAGGATGCTGCACGGCATCAGGCCCCGCAGGGCCAGCACCCCCCGCGTTCCGCCGATCCCAAGGCTCTCTACGGGGGCACCGGCACGCGTCGGATCACCGTCCACCAGATCGCCGCCGCCAAGGAGCGCGGCGAGAAGTGGCCCATGCTCACCGCGTACGACGCGATGACGGCGTCCGTGTTCGACGAGGCCGGGGTGCCGGTGCTGCTCGTCGGCGACTCGATGGGCAACTGCCACCTCGGGTACGAGACGACCGTGCCGGTCACGATGGACGAGATGGCCGTCCTGTCGGCCGCCGTCGTACGCGGCACCACGCGGGCGATGGTCGTCGCGGACCTCCCGTTCGGCTCGTACCAGGAGGGCCCCGTCCAGGCCCTGCGCAACGCCACCCGCCTGATCAAGGACTCGGGCGTCGGCGCCGTCAAGCTGGAGGGCGGCGAGCGGTCGCTGCCGCAGACCGAGCTCCTGGTGTCCTCCGGCATCCCCGTGATGTCGCACCTGGGCCTGACCCCGCAGTCGGTGAACACGCTCGGCTACCGCGTGCAGGGACGCGGCGACGAAGCGGCCCACCAGCTTCTGCGGGACGCGAAGGCGGCGCAGGACGCCGGCGCGTTCGCACTGGTCCTGGAGCTGGTTCCGGCGGAACTGGCCGCCGAGGTCACCCGCAGCCTGGCCATCCCGACCATCGGCATCGGCGCGGGCCCCGACACGGACGCGCAGGTCCTCGTCTACACCGACATGGTCGGCCTGACCGGCGGAAAGGTCCCGCGCTTCACCAAGCAGTACGCGAACCTGCGCCAGACCCTCGGCGACGCGGCGAGGGCGTTCGCGGACGAGGTCTCGGGCGGCACGTTCCCGCGCGAGGAGCACACCTTCCACTAGTTCCACCCGTACCACCGGTACGTCCCGTACGGACGA
>NZ_JBSGZD010000318.1:0-8895 GCF_053610825.1 Streptomyces sp. NPDC054863
ACCCTGTGGGGGTTCCGGCCCTTTCCCGTGTCTCAGGCCTGGCGGGAGGCCCAGAACTCGTCGAAGTCGAGCCGGCCGTCGCTGTCGCCGTCGTGGGCGTTGATGATGGCCTGGGCCACGGTCTCGGTGACGGTGAAGTCGCCGAGCTCCGCCATCACGCTCTTGTACTCGGCGGCGGTGATCGTGCCGTCGCCGTTCTTGTCGAACTTGCCGAACGCCTTGCGCGCCGACTCGATGTCGTTGTCGATGTCCGCCATGTGGTCCACCCCTTGGTGCAGTCAGGCCGGTCGCTGTCGTCACTGGGTCGTCACTGTCGGCCGGGCCAAATCAATACGGCGACAGATTAGCGGCCCTGGTACGCACCGGGGTGGGGAGGGTTCGGCACCCGGTTGCCGAAGGAGTCGCGGGTGACCCGTCGGCGGTGGTGGTGCCCGCACCGCGCGCCGGGGAACCGGGCTTCAGCCGTACGTCGCCGGGAACCGGGCTTCAGCCGAACGTCGCCGGGGGCGAGGCGGAGGGGCGGAGCGTGCGGTTCGAGATGGCCGGACGGGAGGCGGTACGGGTGGGGTGACTCCGTGGACGGAACGCCCCGGGTGCTTGGATCTCTCCATGAGAGATCACGTCACCGCTCCCAGCGGCCCCAAATCGCTTGCCCAGTTCCTCGATTCGGCCGCCCGCGGGGTGTTTCCGCCGTCGGACGGCGGCGTGACCGTCGTGCCGCAGGCGGAGCAGCGGGTGGCGGGTGTGCTGTCCTTCACCGCCCACTCGGTGATCTTTACGGACCAGGATCCGGAGTGGGTACGTACGACGCTGGCGGCGACGCCGTGCGATCCGCTCGCCGCGTCCATGAACCCGCTGTTCCTGGTGGCCCTCGCGGAGCGGGCCGGGCGGCGGATGAACGACACGATCGACCTGCTGACGGTGGCGGGCGCTCTGCCGGGGCGGCCGGATCCCGAGCTGGGGCTGGAGGAGATCGACGATCCTTCGCATCCGCGGGTGGCACGGGCGATGAAGTTCCGGGACGGAGTGCGGGTGTGGGCGTCGGCCGCCGGGGGCGTGCTGGTGTTGGGGCAGGGCGTGGCCGGGCGGTGGGAGGCGGCGATCGAGGTCGGCGAGGGGGCGCGGGGGCGGGGACTTGGGCGTCAACTTGCGGTTGCTGCACGGCAGTTGGTGCCGGGGGAGGTGGTCTGGGCGCAGCAGCCGCCGGGGAACGCGCGGAGTGTGCGGACTTTTCAGGGGGCGGGGTTTCGGCCGGTGGGGTCGGAGGTGTTGATGGTGGAGGGGTAGGAGGGGGCCGCTTGGGCGCGGGGCAAGCCGCTCGGGCGCGGGGCAGGACGCTCGGGGGTCGGTGGTCGTCGTGCGGGTGCGTCACGGCCGGCCGCACCATGCGGGGACGTCACGGCCGGCCGCAACGCGCGGGTGCGTCACGCAACATGCGGGTGCGTCGTGGCTGGTCGCGCAGTTCCCCGCGCCCCCTGGCGCGGGTGCGTCGTGGCTGGTCGCGCAGTTCCCCGCGCCCCTGAACCGCCTCCTACCGGAAGATTCCCGTGTGGCCCAGCGAGTAGCGGCCCGGTTGGGGGTAGACCGCGAGGCCGTGGGGGCCGTCGCCGACCGGGATGCGGGCCAGTTGCTTTCCGGACCTCGTGTCGATGGCGTACACCTCGGAGTCGTAGCGTCCGGCGAGCCAAAGGACCTTGCCGTCCGCCGAGACGCCGCCCATGTCGGGGCTGCCGCCGTCCGGCAGGTGCCACTTCTTGGTGAGTCGGTTCTTGGCGAAGTCGAAGACGGAGATGGAGCCTTCGCCGCGGTTGGGGACGTACATCTCCTTGGAGTCGCGGGAGATGTAGAGGCCGTGGCAGCCCTTGCCGGTGGGGAGGAGCTTGGGGGCGGTGAACTTCTCGCCGTCCAGGACCCACATTCCGTGCGCCATCATGTCGGCGATGTAGAAGGTCTTGCCGTCCGGGGAGATCTTGACGTCCTGCGGCATGGCCCCTTCGAAGGGGAGTTTCTGCTGGCCGACGACCTTCATCTGCTCCGTGTCGACCTTGAGGAGTTCGCCGGAGAACTCGCAGGAGACGACGAAGTAGCGGCCGTCGGCGGAGAAGTCGGCGTGGTTGACGCCCGCGCAGGTGACGGGGACGGTCTTGACGCGGTTCATGGTGTGCGGGTCGCGGAAGACGAGTTCGCGGTCCATGGACGCCATGACGATCGCGTGCTTGCCGTTCGGGGTGAAGTAGAGGTTGTACGGGTCGTGGACCTCGACCGGCTTTCCGGCGACCCCGTCGGCCGGGTTGATCGGGGTGAGGGAGTGGCCGCGGTTGTTGTTGACCCAGAGGGTCTTCATGTCCCAGGACGGGACGACGTGCTGCGGCTGGATGCCGACGGGGATCGTCTCGATGACCTTGTACGTGGCCGGGTCGATGACCGAGACGGTGTTGGAGTTGGTGTTGGGGACGTAGACGCGGGAGGGGAACTTGCGGGCCACCGGGGCGATGTTGCCGGGCCGGTTGGCCGCGTAGATGTCCTGGGGGTTCTGCACCGGCGGCATGCCGGGGAGCCCTGCGGGGGCCGTCTTCTTGAGGTGCGCGGGCGGGGCCTCGGCCTTCGTGCCGAGGGCTTTCACCGCGGCCTTGTCGGACGGGTCCGCGCAGCCGGCGAGGGCGGAGAGCAGGACGGTCGCCGCGCACAGGGCGCGGGTGCGGGGCGACAGGCGGGAAGAGGGGCGAGAAGGGGTGCGGGAAGAGAGGCGGGGGGACAGGGGCAGCGGGGTCATGGGGTCAGCAGCTCCGTGGTGGTCACCGCGCGCAGCCTGCGGCGGTGGAGGTCGTCGAGGAGGGCGGGCAGTGCGGCGACCGTGTCCGCGTAGCCGAAGTGGAGGCTCACCACGGATCCGTTGCGGATCTCCCCGGCGACCTTGCGGGTGACGGCCGTCGCGCCGGGCGAGGTGAAGTCGAGGGAGTCCACGTCGTACGAGAGGACGTGGGGGTAGCCGGCCCGGCGGGCGAGCCGCTGCACGAGCGGTGTCGCGTACTGGGTGCGGGACGGGCGGAACCAGGTGCCGATCGAGCCGGTGAGGCGGCGCAGACGCTGGGCGCAGTCGGTGATTTCGCGGTACGCCTCCCACTCGGGCATCTCGGAGACGGTGAGGTGGCGTTGGGTGTGGTTGCCGAGGTCGTGGCCGCCGTCGAGGATGCGGCGGGCGAGGGCGGGGTGCTCGTCGAGCCAGCTGCCTACGGCGAGGACGGTGATGCGGGCCCCGGCACGTTCGGCCTCGGCGAGTACGGCGCGGGCGGTGGCGGGGTCGCCCTGGCCGTGGAAGGTGAGGGCGACCCGGGGGCGGTTGCGGGGGCCGTGCTCGACCTGGGCGGGGTGGCCGGGGAACCGGCGGGGGGCGGGAGCGGGGGCGAATCCGCGGCGGGGTGCGGTGCTCCCGCGCCCCGCCGACGCACCCCCGGTTTCGGTGCCGGCCCCCGTGTCGGTGGCACCGGGGGCGGTGGCCCGACCGGAGGCGGTGGCGTGGCCGGAGTCCGGGGCGTGGCCTGGGGCAGTGGCACCACCGGAGCCCCGGACTCCCCCGGCCCCAGGAACCCGGCCCGGGTCTCCCGGTCCCGCACACCCCGCCGTGAGCGTGCCCGTCAGCGCGGCGCCGGACGCGGCCCGCAGCAGGGTGCGGCGGCCGGTGCGCGGGGCGGGACCGGGCGCTGCGGCGGCGGGACCGCGGGCCGCGGTTGCGGGACCGTGCGCCCCTGCGGCGGGACCCGGTGGCGCAGTGGCCGGTGCCGTTCCGGCTTCGTTGTGCGGTCGGCCGGGGCGGTTGGTCGGTGGTGCGATGGGACTCACCTCGCCAGGTGGGAGTGGGGCAGGGTGAGCCCCGAGTGAGCACCATAAATGTGAAAAGTGATGAATGTGCCGATTGCTCCTTCGGGGGCGTTTCGAACCCAGGGCGCCAGACGCACGACCTGAGGGGCGACACAGCCCCTCGGGTCGATGAATCACGCATCGAAGCCCATAGTTATGCAGTGAATGCGAGGTCAGTGGCCCACCTCACCAACGATTCATTTCTCATACGTCATGGTTCGCGGCGATTTGCCCGAGTAGGGACTTTTGGCTTGAAGCCACCTGTCTGCCATAGTCGGAGACACGAACCCCATTGACCCGGGCAAGTTCGTCATCCAGGCCCTGGAGCACACCCCTTTCGCTCCACGGCCCCCTCGGAAGCCCCCGCAGTGCGCCCACCCCGGCGCCTGGGGGCTTCTGGCGTTTCCGGACCCGGGCTCCCGCCGGCGCAGGGCCTTCAGTGCTCGCGGTCGACGACCCGCATCTCGAACCACGTCGTCTTGCCGCGCGGCAGCAGGTCCACGCCCCACCGGTCGGAGAGCTTGTCCACCAGGAAGAGGCCCCGGCCGCTGACGTCCGTCTCGCTCACCGGCATCAGGCACGGCAGGCCGCGCGACGGGTCGCGCACCTCGATGCGGATCCAGCCCCTGCGGCGCAGCATCTTCAGCCCGAAGACCCGGGCGCCGGTGTGCCGGACGGCGTTGCCGACGAGTTCCGAGACGAGCAGTACCGCGAACTCCGAGACCTGGGGGGAGAGTCCCCACTTCCGCTGCACGACCCACAGGGCGAGCCGGCGCGCGGTGCCCGCCGACTCACCCAGCGAGGGCAGCTTCACCTCGCCCTCCGTCGGGTCCCCGAAGGTCGCCAGCTCCGTGCGCGTCCGTTCGTCCTCGGCGGCCGGCATCCACCGCGCGGCGGTCAGATGCCCCTGCTGCCGCGGTTCCTCCACACCCTCCAGGCCCGCCATGCCCCCATCATGACCGCACCCCGTGCGGACCGGGGCCGTTCCGGGGGAATCAATCCCCCGGCACGGCGCCCGCACGGGGCGGCTTCTGACATATGACGGAGACAAACACGAAGGTCCGTGACCGTGCTGACCTGCAACTACCCGCTGCGCGCGACCGATCACTCGGAGTGCGACATCAGGGTGGCTTAAGGCTCCCTTAAGGCTGAGCTAATCCTGCGGACCCCCCGCACGGATGACCGGCCGTCAACTCGCCGCCCCTCAGAGGAACTTGGCCTTGCCCGGACCCTCCTCCACGAAGCTGCGCATGCCGCGCTCGCGGTCCTCGGTGGCGAACAGGCCCGCGAACCAGGTGCGTTCGACGGCGAGACCGGTCTCCAGGTCCGTCTCCAGGCCGGTGTCGATGGACTCCTTCGCCGCGCGCAGCGCCAGCGCGGGGCCCTGGGCGAGCTTCGCGGCCCAGGCGTGCGCCTGCTCGTACACCTCGGCGGCCGGTACGACCCGGTCGACCAGGCCGATCCTGAGGGCTTCGTCCGCCTTCACCATGCGGCCGGTGAAGATGAGGTCCTTGGCCTTGGAGGGGCCGACGAGGCGGGAGAGACGCTGGGTGCCGCCGGCGCCCGGGATCACCCCGAGCAGGATCTCGGGCTGGCCGAGCTTGGCGTTGTCGCCGGCGATGCGGAAGTCCGCGCAGAGCGCCAACTCGCAGCCGCCGCCCAGCGCGTAACCGGTGACGGCGGCGACGACGGGCTTGGGGATGCGGGCGACCGCGGTGAAGGACTCCTGGAGCGCCCGGGACCGTACGACCATCGCGGCGTGGTCCATCGCCTGCATCTCCTTGATGTCCGCGCCCGCCGCGAACACCTTCTCGCCGCCGTAGACGACCACCGCGCGCACGTCGTCGCGGCGGGCGGCCTCCTCGGCGAGTGTGCGCAGGGTGTCCTGGGTGGCGACGTCGAGGGCGTTCATCGGGGGGCGGTCGAGACGGATCGTGCCGACGCCTGAGGTGACTTCGAGAGTGACTGTCATACGGGCGAGGTTAGCGCTCGTTCACGCGCCGATCACGGACAAGGGCCCGGTGCACTTTGTCACAGTGCGCCGGGCCCTTACGCGTGGGGCAGGAGGACTACTTGGTCCACTCCGCCCACGACATGTTCCAGCCGTTGAGGCCGTTGTCGGGGGCGATCTGCTTGTCGTGGGAGTTCTTGACGATGACGACGTCGCCGATCTGCGAGCTGTTCCAGAACCAGGCCGCCGGGGTGCCGCTGTCCCCCGCGCCGCGCTGGTCGCGCAGGCCGACGCAGCCGTGGCTGACGTTGGAGTCGCCGAAGGTGCCGGAGGAGGCCCAGTAGTTGCCGTGGATGAAGGTGCCGGAGTTGGAGAGGCGCATGGCGTGCGGGACGTCCTTGATGTCGTACTCGCCGCCGAAGCCGACGGTGGCACCGTTCATCCGGGTCACCTTGAGCTTCTCGCTGATGACCATCTGGCCGTTGTACGTCGTCGTGGACGGGGCGCCTGCGGTGATCGGGATCGTCCTGACCAGCTTGCCGTCGCGGACGACCTTCATCGTCTTGCTCTTGGCGTCGACGGTGGAGACCTGGCTGCGGCCGATGGTGAACTTCACCGTCCGGTTCTGCTTGCCGTAGACGCCGGGGCGGCCCTCGACTCCGTCCAGGTTCATCTTGACGGTGACCTTGGTGCCCGGTGCCCAGTACTTCTCGGGGCGGAAGTCCAGGCGGTCGTTGCCGAACCAGTGGCCCTCGATCGGCACGGACGGCTCGGCCGTCACCTTGATCGCGTTCCGTACCGCTTCCGGCGAGGTGATGCCGCGGGTGAAGTGGAAGGACACCGGCATGCCGACGCCGACCTTGGTGCCGTCCTCGGGGCGGAACTCACCGATGAAGGTGTTCTTCGGGACGAGGGTCGTGAAGGTGGTGTCCTGGGCCGACGCGCGGCCCTCGGCGTCCTTCGCGATGGCGTGCACCTTGTACGTCGTACTGGCGGCGAGGTGGTGCGAAGGCTCCCAGCCGCTGCCGTCGGCGGCGAGCTTGCCCTCGATCTCGTTGCCCTTGGAGTCGGCGACCTTGACCTCGGTCAGCTTGCCCTTGTCGGCGGTGATCTTCAGGGTGCCGCTGGTCGCGACGTCCTTGGCACCGTTCTTCGGCGCGACGGTGACGACCGCCTGGGAGGCCTTCGTGTCGGCCTCGCCGGCACCCGGCTGCACCTTGTCCGGCTTGCCCGTCTTGTCCGATCCTCCGCCGCCGCAGGCGGTGACCAGAAGCAGCAGGGCGCCGAGTACGAGCGCGAGCAGTGCCCGGCCGCCGGGCCGACGTGTTCCCCTGGGCCCGGACATGACCGGGTTCGGCTGCCTGTTCAATGTGGAATTCTCCCCTCGCGCACGGCCCTGACCAGGCCCGCACCCCCGTACGCAACTACCGCGCACTGTGCGCTAGATAATCACATCGGATGCGCCCGGGACTCCCCTGGAATGTCACCGTTCCGTCCCAAGGTTTCTTCCCGAAGTTCAGCCCCAAGATGCAGGCCAGGGCCGCCGCGGGGCGGTCAGCGCAGGGCGGAGCCCGCCGTCCATTGGTCCCAGCCCATGTTCCAGCCGCCGAGGCCGTTGTCGGGAGCGACCTTTCGGTCACGTGAGTTGACCACTTCGACGACGTCGCCGACGAGCGTGCGGTCGAAGAACCAGCCCGCCGGGGTGCCCGAACTGCCGCCCTTCTCGTCGCGCAGCCCGATGCAGCCGTGGCTGGCGTTGCTGGAGCCGAAGACTCCGTTCGACCAGTAGTTGCCGTGCAGGAAGGTGCCGGAGGAGGTGAGGCGGATGGCGTGCGGGACGTCCGCGATGTCGTACTCGCCGCCGAAGCCGACGGTGCGGCCGTTCATCCGGGTCACGTCGTGCATCTCGCTGACCACCATCTTCCCGTTGTACGTGGGGTTCTTGTCGGTGCCGGCGCTGATCGGCACCTCGGAGAGGACCTCGCCGTCGCGGGTGACGGTCATGGTGTGGTCCTCGGCGTCGACGAGGGAGGTCTGGTGGCGGCCGACGGTGAAGGACACGGACTTGTTCTGGATGCCGTAGACGCCGGGAGCGGCCGGTACGTCGCGCAGCCGGATGTCGGTGGTGACGCGGGTGCCGGGACGCCAGTACGTACGCGGCCGGAAATCGAGGCGCTCCTTGCCGAACCAGTGGCCGACGACGGGGACGGCGGGCTGCGAGGTGACGCGGATGGCGCGCTCGACGGCGGCCTTGTCGACGATGGCCCGGTTGAAGGAGAAGGACACGATCATGCCGGTGCCGACGGTGGAGCGGTTCTCCGGCTTGAAGTAGCCGATGAAGCGCTCGTCGGGGACGTGGGTGGTGAAGGAGGTCGTACGGGCGGACCGGTGGCCGTCCTCGTCGACGGCGACCGCGTGGACGGTGTACTTGGCGGCCAGCACCAGCTTCCCGGTGGTGTCGGCGGCGTCCGGCTGCCAGGAGGTGCCGTCGGCGCTGATCCGTCCCCGTACCTCCTGCTGCTCGGAGTCCTCGACGCGCAGGACCTTGACCCGCTCCAAGGTGCCCTCGGGGACCGTCACTTCGAGCGGGGTGCCTGCCTTGACGTCCTTGGCGCGGTCTGCCGGGACGATCCGGATCGCCTCCTCGGGCGGGAGGGGCCCGGAGTCGAACCAGGAGCCGATGCCGCCGCCGGAGCAGCCGGTGAGGGCGAGGGCCAGGGCCAGGGCGGCTCCGGCGCGGGCGAGGGTTCTTGTCACGGGGTGTCTCCCGTTGGGGCCGACGACCAGTGGCCTGCGGGGGAAACGTGAGTGCGAGCGCCACTCTGGGCATGACAGCAGGGAGGACCTCATGTGGAGAGCCTGGCGGCCGGGACGCCGTCGTGCCTCTCGACTCGCCGGTCCCCGACGAGTCGCGGGAGGCTTAACGGTGTCGAGCGCACCCGAACAGGACGTGCAGGAAGCAGGCGGGAGCGATGTGCTCCACGGCCCCCCGGCCGATCCCGGGGCCGGTTCCCCGACCGGTCGCCCGACCGGTTCCCCGACCGGGGCCGCGCCGGAGGCCGCGAGCGGTAACGGCCACCGGCAGC
>NZ_JBSGZD010000319.1:0-8880 GCF_053610825.1 Streptomyces sp. NPDC054863
CTCCCCGTCCTCACGTCACTGCCCGTCGAGGGCAGCCGGTGTCAGCCCCGATGATTCCGCATGCGGGCAGCCGCTCGCATCGGCCTCGACGTCCGGGGCGCTGACACTGCGGCAGATCGCGGTACGCCAGGCCGCGCAATGACTCCCGGCCTTGAAGGCAGTTCGCTGATCGTCAGCATCGGCCGGTTGGTCCTTCGTGTCGACCCGCTCGGCGGACGCCCGGCCGAGACGCTGTTCACCGCCCTCGGCGAGGTACGGGACCTGACGACCGCTCCGGACGGGAGCTGGTACGCGGCAGCGGACGAACGCGGGTTCGTGCATGTGGAGGACGGCACGCCTGTGTCCACCCTGGGCCGCGGGACCGGCTTCCTGGGCAGCGTGCGGCACCCGCTGCACACCGGACCCGACGGTCGCCTGGTTCGCGCACCGGGTCTCGCCGGGCCCGCCCCCCCCAGGATGAGCTGTGAGTCACGGCGGCTTCGCGTCCGCTGGCTGTCGCGCCCGACAGTCGCCGGCTGGCAACCGCCGGGTCCGGCAACCGGGTTCGCCTGTGGGACGTCGCTTCGCCCACGACGCCGACGCAGACGCTTTTGAGCTCGGTTTCCGTATGTGCCGTGGCCTTCTCCCCGGATGGGGGCTTCCTTCTCGCCGCGGACACCCACGGTGACATCCGCCGGTGGGACCTCGTCGGCCACGAGTTGACGGGGGTGAGGCTCCAGGAATCCTCCACCGTCCTCTTCCGCAACCTCCGCTCCGTCACCGCGCTGGCCATCGCGCCGTGCGGCACTTGGTGCGCCGTGGGCGACGAGGACGGACTCGTGCGCTTGTGGAGCCTGCCCGACGGGCGCAGCCGTGCGGTGTTGACAGGACACACGCATGCCGTCGTCGACGTCGACGTCGTCGCCCCGGACGGCCGCTGGATCGCCACGGCGGGCGAGGACGCCACCGTACGGGTGTGGGACCGGCGCGGCGGGCGGGTGGTGGCCGCCCAGCGCACCGAGGGCCCACTGCGGTCCTGCAGTTGGCGGCCGGACGCTCAAGGTCTCGCCGTCGGTGGCGACCGTAGTCTCTACGTCTGCCACTTCCGGCCCGCGACCTGACGCTGAATCCCGCGCCCCGCACGCACCTCGCGGGCGCCCCCGGTGGGGCACTCTTCCCCTTTTCCCAACGATCGCCCCCGCCAAGGGGGTTGGCGTTGCGGTCCCGCCTGCCTAACGTGTGAGCAGAACATGAGCCGACCTCACATTTAAGGACTTGCGTGATCACCCACCACGCCGAAGCCCGCCTGTGGCTGCTGAGCACGCCCGGCACCTCCTACGCCTTCCGGCTGGACGCCGACGACGTCCCCCGGCACGTGCACTGGGGCCGGCCGCTGACCCTGGAGCAGGCCGCCGTGATCGCGGCCGACCTGCCCGCCGAGGATCCCGGCGGCGACGACCCCGGCGGCGAGGAGTACGCGACAGAGGGCGGACTGCGGTTCGGGGCGCCGTCGCTGACGGTCCGGTTCGACGACGGCGTGCGCGGCTTCGACTGGCGGTTCGTCTCGTACACGGCCCAGGAAGGCCTGCTCACGCTCTGCTTCACCGACCGCGTCCGCTCCCTCGGTCTCGATCTGCACTACCGGATCCGGGACGGTCATGACCAGATCGAGCGCTGGGCCGTCCTCACCGCGGACGAGCCGGTGGACGTCCTGCGGTTCGACTCCGCCGCCTGGACGCTGCCCGCCCGCCACGACTACCGGGTCAGCCATGTGGTGGGCGAATGGGGCCGGGAGTTCCAGCTCCGGCGCGACCGGGTGCCCGTCGGGGAGACCGTGTTCACCAGCCGCCTGGGCATCACGGGACAGCACGCAGGACCCTGGCTGATGCTCGATGCGCACGACGCGGCCGAGGAGCACGGCGAGGTCTGGAGCACCGCCCTGGCCTGGAGCGGCAGCCGCCGCATCACCCTGCGCCGCGACCCTTACGGCCGCGCCTCCTGGACCGGCGGGTTCGGCCACGAGGGGCTGGTCTGGAAGCTGCTCCCCGGCGAGCGCCTGGAGACCCCCGTCTTCACCGGGCTGTACTCCCCCGACGGCTTCGGCTCCACCAGCCGCCGCTGGCACGCCTACGTCGAAGGCCAGGTGCTGCCCGCCCGGCCGGCCGAGCGCCCGCTGATCTTCAACTCGTGGGAGGCGACCGAGTTCGACGTCACCGAGAAGCAGCAGACCGAGCTGGCCGAGCTGGCGGCGGGTCTCGGCGTCGAGGTCTTCGTGCTGGACGACGCCTGGTTCGGCGCCCGCACCAGCGACCTGGCCGGGCTCGGCGACTGGTGGCCCAACCCCGACCGCTTCCCGGACGGCCTGGGCCCGCTCGCCGACCGCGTCCGCGCGCTGGGCATGGGCTTCGGCCTGTGGGTCGAGCCCGAGGCGGTCAACCCCGACAGTGACCTCTACCGTGCGCACCCCGACTGGATCCTCCATCAGGACGGCCGTACCCGTACGCAGCGTCGACACCAGTACGTGCTGAACTTCGCCCGCCGCGACGTCCGTGAATGGGCGGTCGAATGGCTGGTCAGGACCGTCACCGAGCTGGACGTCGCGTTCCTCAAATGGGACATGAACCGGCCCATCAGCGAGGCGGGGCAGCCCGGGGCCGCCGATCCCGACCGGGTCTGGATCGAGCACACGCGCGGCGTCTACGAAGTGATGGACCGGCTGCGCGCCGCACGTCCCGGCCTGTATCTGGAGGCGTGCGCGGGCGGTGGCGGCCGGGCCGACCTGGGAGTGCTGGCCCGCGCCGACCAGGTCTGGACGTCCGACAACACCGACGCCGCCGACCGGGTCGCGATCCAGCACGGCCACTGCCAGCTGCTGCCCGCCCGGACCATGGGCGCCTGGGTCACCGACAGCCCGAACAGCTTCAGCGCCCGCCCGACCTCGATCCGGTACCGCTTCCACGTCGCGATGGCCGGGGCGTTGGGCATCGGCGGCGACCTGCGGAACTGGAGCGAGGAGGAACGGGACTGGGCCCGGATGCTGGTAGAGCAGTACAAGCGGATCCGGCCCGTGGTGCACGGCGGCGTACTGCACCGCCTGGGGCACGACGCCGTGCAGTACCTCACCGAGGACGAAACCGTCGTCTTCCAGTTCCAGCCGTCCGCGCTGACCCGCTCCCCCGCCCGCACCCGCCTGAAGGGGCTCGACCCCGACGCCCGCTACGAGGACGAGGCCACCGGCGTCGTCCACGAGGGCGCCGTCCTGCTCGGCCACGGCCTCCCGCCGCTGCTGCCCTTCGACTGGACGAGCGAGCTCGTCCACCTCAAGAGAGTGCCCCGATGAGCCTCGCCCCCGTACGGCCCGAGGCACTCGCCGAGCCCACCCGCAAGGTCGGCCCCGGCTGGCTCGCCCTGTACGTCCTGGCCAACGTCGGGATGTTCATCCCGATGCAGGTGCCGACCACGTTCCTGATGCCCGAACAGATCGCCCGGATCGACCCGGCGGGGAAGGTCGGCAGCTACGCCTGGGTCAGCATGATGGGCGCGATAGCGGGCATCGTCATCGCGCCGCTGGCCGGCGCGCTCTGCGACCGCACCACCGGCCGCTTCGGCCGCCGCCGGCCGTGGATGATCGCGGGCTCGCTGCTCTGCATGGCAGCCCTGGTCTTCACCGGCAGCCGGACGACGGTCGCCGGGGTCGCGCTCGGCTCGCTCGTGCTCTCCGCCGCCTTCATGATCATCGGTGCCGGGCTCGCCCCTGTGGTGCCCGACCGGGTCCCGGTCGGGCAGCGCGGCGTGGTGCTGGGGTGGGCAACGGTCCCGCAGGCCGGCGGCATGATCGCGGGCGGGCTGCTGCTCGGTCTGGTGACGGGCTTCTCCGCGCAGTATCTGCTGATGGCCGCGTTCCCACTGCTGATCGTGCTGTTCGCACTCACCATGAAGGACCCGCCGCTTCCCCGCACCCACCGCGAGCCGTTCTCGCTGCGCACCTTTCTGAACGGCTACCGGATCAGCCCGCGTGCGCATCCCGACTTCGTCTGGGCGATGGGTTCACGGTTCATCATGGGGCTGGGTTACGGCCTGGGCACGCTCTACATGCCGTACTTCCTGGACGACGTGCTGCACTACGAGCAGCTGTTCCCCGGCCGGTCCACCGAGGACGGCCTGCTCCTCGTGATCGGCGTCAACTGCCTGGCCACGATCTCGACGGTCGTCCTCAGCGGCTGGCTCTCCGACAAGCTGGGCAAGCGCCGCATGCTGGTCTTCGTCGGCGGCGTCACGATGGCCGTCGCCGCGTTCCCGCTCGCGCTGGCGCCCACGTGGACCATGACGCTGGTCTCAGCCGTCATCCTGGGCCTGGGCTACGGCGTGTACCTGGCCGTCGACACCGCCCTGGTCACCGAGGTGCTCCCCGCCTCGGCGCACCGCGGCAAGGACATGGCCCTGGCCAATCTGATGGCTTCCCTGCCGTACGTGCTGGTTCCACCGATCGCCTCGGTCGTGATCGGCGAACTGGGGGGCTACCGCTCGTTGTTCCTCTGCTCCGCGGCCATGTCCGCGTTGGGCGCGGTGCTGGTGTGGAAGGTCAGGAGCGTGCGCTAGCGCGCTCGCCGGCCTGTCGCCAGGGACCGGATCCGGTCGTTCAGATAGCTGTTGAGGACTCGTTTGCACTCGGCGATCAGCTGGGGGTCGCCCTGCGGATCCGTACGGAAGGCAAGCCTCAGCACGCTGTCCGCGCACTCCAGGGCCACCCGGATGGCGAGCTCCAGTTCCGCGTCGTCGGAGACGCCGGACAGGGACGCGGTCAGTGCGCGCAGCCGCCCGGCAACCGCCGTGTTGTTGTCCAGGGTCGGATCGAGGGTGTGGTCCCGGCCCACCGCTCCGAAGTCGACCACGCCGAACCCGGTGATCGTCCGGCGCATGGCGACGAACTCCTCGACGGCCACGTCGACGACGCCGGAGATCTCTTCCGGCTCCTCGCGCGCCAACCGGGCCGCGACCCGCTCCAGGAAAGCCTCCAGGTTGCGGGCGGCGAGCGCGCCGATCAGCCCCTCCTTGTCGGAGAAGAACTGGTAAAGGGTGCCGATCGGCACCTGGGCCCTGCGGGCCACCTCCTTGGTGGTCAGCGCGGCATGGCCGACCTCGTCCAGGAGTTCGGCGCAGGCGTCCAGCAACCGTTCGAAACGTTCGGCGCTGCGCTTCTGCACGGGCCTGCGGCGCAGTGTCCCCGCGATGCGATCTTGGTTCACCGTTCCATCATCCCATCCGGCGGGCTAACATGAGCACTACTCACATTTCAGGGGGCTGCACATGACGCTGGACCATCTGCCCGCGGACTTCCTCTGGGGCGCCTCGACGGCGTCCTACCAGATCGAGGGCGCCACCAAGGAGGACGGCCGCGGGCCGTCCGTATGGGACACCTTCACCGCCCGCCCCGGTGCGGTCCGCGACGGGCACACCGGTGACGTGGCCTGTGACCACTACCACCGGTACGAGGAGGACCTGGCGCTGATGGCCGAGGCGGGCCTCACCGGCTACCGCTTCTCCGTCGCCTGGCCCAGGATCCGGCCGACCGGCAGCGGCCAGGTCAACCTCCGGGGCCTGGACTTCTACGACCGGCTGGTCGACGGCCTGCTCGCGCGCGGCGTCGAACCCGTCCCGACCCTGTTCCACTGGGACCTCCCGCAGGGCCTTGAGGACGAAGGCGGCTGGCTGAACCGCGACACCGCGTACCGCTTCGCCGAGTACGCCGCCGTCATGGCCGACAAGCTGGGCGACCGCGTCCAGAAATGGATCACGCTCAACGAGCCGTTCATCCACATGGTCTGGGGCTACGCCCTCGGCACCCACGCACCCGGCCGCACCCTGTTCCTGGACTCCCTGCCGGTCGCCCACCACCAACTGCTCGGCCACGGACTGGCATCGAGGGAGCTGCGGGCACGCGGCCTCCAGGTGATGATCGCGAACAACTGCACCCCGGTCTGGCCCGCCTCGGACGCCCCCGACGACCGCGCCGCCGCGCAGGCCTACGACAACCTCCACAACCGCCTGTTCAACGACCCGATCCTCACGGGCACCTATCCCGACCTGTCGGCCTACGGCGTGGACGCCACCCTCGGCGGCTCCGTCCGGGACGGCGACCTCGCACTGATCTCGGCCCCGCTGGACGCGCTCGGCATCAACTACTACAACCCGACCCGCATCCAGGCTCCGACGTCCGAGGGCCTGCCGTTCGAAGAGGCCCCCGTCGAGGGCTACCGCCGCACCGCCTTCGACTGGCCCGTCGTCCCCGACGGCCTGCGGGAGCTGCTGGTCGGCCTCAAGGAGCGCTACCCGCAGCTCCCGCCGGTCTACATCACGGAGAACGGCTGCTCGGTCGAGGACGTCGTCACCGCGGACGGCACCGTTCCCGACCTCGACCGCATCGACTACCTGGACACCCACCTCCGGGCCGTCGACGCCGCCGTGGCCCAGGGCGTGGACGTCCGCGGCTACTTCACCTGGACCCTGCTGGACAACTTCGAATGGGCCGAGGGCTTCCACCAGCGCTTCGGTCTCGTCCACGTCGACCACGACACCCAGGTCCGCACCCCGAAGGCGTCCTTCGCCTGGTACCGCGACCTCATCCGCGCCCAGCGCGGCTGAGCCGCCCGCCGGGCCCCTCACGAAGACCTCCACCACTTCCCGACAACACTCCCCGTCATGGGGGTTGGCGTGGCGAGCTCGGCTGCCTAACGTATATGCGGAACATGAGCCCACCTCACATCTAAGGATCTGTGTGATGACCATGGTTCAACCTCCGCGCCACAGGCTCAGATCCCTCACGATGGTGTCGCTGCTCCTCGCCGTGATGGCCCTGGTGCTCGGTCCGGCGCCCAGCTCCGCGGCGGAGCCCGACTGGTGGACCCCGACCGCGCGGCCCGCACCCGACTCACAGATCAACGTCACGGGCGAGCCCTTCAAGGGCACCGACGCCCAGGGCCGCGTGCGGGGCTTCGTCGACGCCCACGACCACATCATGTCCAACGAGGGCTTCGGCGGCCGGCTGATCTGCGGCAAGCCGTTCTCGGAGCAGGGCGTCACCGACGCGCTCAAGGACTGCCCCGAGCACTACCCCGACGGCACGCTCGCCGTCTTCGACATGATCACCAAGGGCGGCGACGGCAAGCACGACCCCCACGGATGGCCGTCCTTCAAGGACTGGCCCGCCCACGACTCGCTGACCCACCAGCAGAACTACTACGCCTGGGTCGAGCGGGCCTGGCGCGGCGGCCAGCGGGTGCTCGTCAACGACCTCGTCACCAACGGCGTGATCTGCTCGGTCTACCCCTTCAAGGACCGCAGTTGCGACGAGATGACCGCCATCCGCCTGGAGGCGAAGAAGACGTACGACATGCAGGCCTACATCGACAGGATGTACGGCGGCCCGGGCAAGGGCTGGTTCAGGATCGTCACCGGCAGCGCGCAGGCCCGCAGCGTCGTCGAGCAGGGCAAACTGGCCGTCGTCCTGGGCGTCGAGACCTCCGAGCCGTTCGGCTGCAAGCAGGTCCTGGACGTCGCGCAGTGCGGCAAGGAGGACATCGACCGCGGCCTGGACGAGCTCAAAGAGCTGGGCGTGAGCAGCATGTTCCTGTGCCACAAGTTCGACAACGCCCTGTGCGGCGTGCGCTTCGACTCCGGCACCCTCGGTACGGCGATCAACGTGGGCCAGTTCCTGTCGACCGGCACCTTCTGGAAGACGGAGACCTGCCGCGGGCCGCAGCACGACAACCCCATCGGCAACGCGGTGGCGGCGGAGGCCGAGAAGAGGCTGCCTGCGGGGGTGTCCGTCCCCTCGTACGCCTCGGGCGCGCAGTGCAACACCCGCGGGCTGACCGACCTGGGTGACTACGCGGTGCGCGGGATGATGAAACGCAACATGATGCTGGAGATCGACCACATGAGCGTCAAGGCCGCGGGACAGGCCTTCGACATCCTGGAGTCCGAGTCGTATCCGGGCGTGATCTCCTCGCACAGCTGGATGGACCTGGGCTGGACCGAGCGGCTCTACAAGCTCGGTGGTTTCGCCGCCCAGTACATGAGCGGCTCGGAGGCGTTCACCGCGGAGGCGAGGCGCACGGCCGAGCTGCGCAAGAAGTACAAGGTCGGCTACGGCTACGGCACCGACATGAACGGGGTCGGCGGCTGGCCCGCCCCGCGCGGCGGGGACACCCCCAACCCGGTGAAGTACCCGTTCCGCAGCACGGACGGCGGCTCGGTGATCGACAAGCAGACCACCGGCGAGCGCACCTGGGACTTCAACACCAGTGGCGCGGCGCACTACGGCATGGTCCCGGACTGGATCGAGGACATCCGGACCGTCGGCGGCCAGGAGGTCGTGGACGACCTCTTCACGGGCGCCGAGTCCTACCTCCGGACCTGGGGGAATTCCGAGCGGCACAGGCCCGGGGTGAACCTGGCCTCGGGCAGGGCCGCCTCGGCGTCCTCGTCGGAGTGGTGGAACCCCTTCGTCAACTTCACACCCGGCCGGGCCGTGGACGGTGACAAGGGAACCCGCTGGGCCAGCGAGTGGAACAACGACCAGTGGCTGCGGATCGACCTCGGATCCGCCCACCCGGTCAAGCGCGTCACCCTCGACTGGGAGGCGGCGTACGGGAAGTCGTACCGCGTCGAGCTGTCGGCCGACGGCACGGACTGGCGGACGGCCTGGTCCACGACGACAGGTGACGGCGGCCTGGACACGGCACGGTTCGCCGCGACCGAGGCGCGCTACGTACGGATCCAGGGGCTGGAGCGCGGCACCAAGTGGGGCTACTCACTCAGCGAGGTCGGCGTCCACAGCGACTGACGGCACCGGTGGGGCGGTGTCCAGGACCGGGTCCCGCCGGATCAGCTCTCCTGATC
>NZ_JBSGZD010000320.1:0-8851 GCF_053610825.1 Streptomyces sp. NPDC054863
CCTCCAGGGGCTGTCCGGCGGGACGGCCCCTGGAGCGGGCGGGCGGGCCGCCCCGTCGGCGGGCTACCGGCGGGCGGACAGCACCAGTCGGCGGGCGTGGTTGCGGTAACCGGCGCGTTCCATGGCGGCGGCCGTGGGGGCGTTCGTCAGGTCGGTGTCGGAGCGGATGTGTGCCGGGTCGGTCTCCGCCACCAGGATCCTGGTGATCTCCGCGAGGATGTCGTCCACATATCCGCGGCCCCTGTGCTCGGGAAGCACACCGAGGTACCCGACCACGGGTCCGCTGTGGTTCCGCGAGGGCAGGCCGAAGCCGACCGCCTCGCCCGCGGGTGTCCTGGCGACCCGCCACCAGGACCGGTCCCCGAGCATGTGGTCCCGGTACAACTCCACGTCGGCGCGGGCCTGTTGTTCGGCGCCGACCCGCTCCGCCTCCTGCCGGGACGTCGCGTCGAGCGTGCCCTCCACCACCCGCCGGAACAGGTCGACGAAGACCTCGTCGTCGGGCTCGGCGAGGAAGCGCAACCGCCCCTGCGACGACGGTTCGGGAAGCCCGGCCGCCGGCGTCCATTCGTAGCGCAGCCGCTCCAGGCTCTCGGAGAGCCCGGCGCGCCGGGCCGCCTCCTGCCGCCACTCCAGCGCCGCGACCACATCGGGTCGCTCGTGCCAGTCGCCGGGCAGGAAGATGTGGTACGCGGGCGGCACCGCGGCCCCCGCCCGTGCGTACGCCACGTGTGCGCGGGTGAGCAACTCGGCGGCGAGGGCGGTGCGTTGGGCGGTGGTGCCGACGGAGTCGTGGACGTACACGCCGTCGAGCGCACCGGGTGTGGTCTCCACCTGGCCGCCCCACCAGACGGCGACCGCGAGCGGCGCACCGCCCGACGGGTCTTCGGCGATCCAGGTCCACTCAAGCCGGTACTGGCCGTCGGCGAGCTTGGCCCGGTAGAGGTCGGCCGTCAGCGTACTGGCCGGGTCCGCCACGAGCAGCGGGAGGAAGCCGTCGAGATCGGACTCGACGACGGAACGGATGCGATGGTGGATCAAGGCGTCTCCAGAATGGTGAAGAGGAGGCGCGAGCAGATCGGGGGGATTCAGCCGACCCGCGTACGTACGAGGGTGGTTCGGCCGATCTGAAGCGCCGGATTCGCGGTGAACATCACGGCCTCCCTTCTGCGTGGGGTGTTGCCCGGAGCTCCGCGCGGGGCCTGGGCAGGACCGCCGGCCTCGTGGCCGACGGGGTGAAGTTAGTGCAGCACCCGATCACGGCGCAACAGGTTTTCCTTCGGCGCCCGCGGGGACTTCGTAGATCCGTCCGTCCACTCCCGACCGGTAGAGCCGGCCCGCGGGGAAGCCGTGCTCCCCGCGGCCGTAGGTGACCTGGGTGGAGAGGTGCAGCCCCGACTGCAGGCTGCAGAGGCGCTCTCCCTCGACCCGCCAGATCTGGCCCGCCGCATGGGTGGCGATCAGCGGGCGGCCCCTGCCGTCGAGCGTGAGTCCGTCGGGCAGGGCGAGGACGTCGGCGAGGGGCGTGGAGATCCAGCGCTGCGGGCGGGCCGGGTCGTCGGCGGGGATCCGGTAGAGGCCGGGGGCGACGGTGGTCTGGATGACGTAGACCTCTTTTCCGTCCGGGGACACGGCTATGCCGTTGGCCTGCGACACCTTGGCCCAGGCGGGGTCGACCCGGCCGTCCGGGGTGACGCGGCCGATGTTCCGGCCGCCGAGGGTCGTGGTGTAGACGGTGCCGTCGGGTGCGAGGGCGACTCCGTCGATGCCGCCGAGGCCCGAGGCGTACGTGCTGACCCGGCCGGACTCCGGGTCCACCTGGAGGAGTTTCGACCTCGGGAACAGGTCACCGGTGGTCGAGTGCACGAGGTCGTTGCCCGTACCGACGAGGAGTTGGCCGTCGCCGCGGACGACGACCCCGCCGTTGGCACCGATGTTCCCGGTGAGGGCGACGGGGGCGCTGCCCGGGGCGTCGATGCGGTAGACGCGGCCGGAGAAGTAGGCGGTGGCGAACATCCGGCCCCGCGCGTCGACGGCGATCGACTCGACCCAGTCGGGCAGGTGCGCGACCTGGCGGGGCGGCGCCGGGTCGGTGGCTTCGCAGGCGGGCGCCGCGTGGGCGGAGGCGGGAGCGAACAGACCGGCGGCGACGGCCAGCAGCGCTACGGGCAGGATGCCCCGGGCTCGGGAGGTGCGGGAGGTGCGAGCGGTACGGGGCAGCCTGGGCTTCATGTGTGTCCGTCCTGGTCGGCTCGGCTCGGTTCCGTGGGATCGGTGATGCACCGTCCCATCAATGGGGCGAGGGGGCAAGGAGACGACTTCCGGCCGTCGGAGTGTCCGCCGGGTCCGGGACCTTGCCGCAGAATTCCGCCTCGATCACATTGACGTAGAGCGATCCGTCGCGCAGCCAGTCGCCGTTGGCGTTGAACGTCAGCTGGTGCTTCCCGTCCGGCGTGCCGACCATCCCCGACAGGGAGCCGTTCGTCCGGCCGGTCTTGCCGACCACCTTGACACCGCAGGAGAGTGTGGCGAATTCGACCCCGAGCCCGAACCCGGTCCCGTCCGGCCCCGGTACCTCCCGGAGCAGCTCCTTCTGCTGCTCGGTGGGAAGCAACTGTCCCCGTATCAGGGCGCGTTGGAAGCGGTTGAGGTCGTCGGTGGTGGAGATGACATCGCCGGAAGCGCCCAGCCAGGTCATGTTCTGTTCGGTGGCGTCGTGGATCGGGGCGTCGGGGGCCGTCTCATGGAGCCTGGAGTAGCCGACGGGATGCGGCTTCGGCAGGTGGGGCGACGTGCCGGGGAAGGACGTGCCGCGCAGCTTCAGCGGCCGGACGATGCGGCGGGTGATCTCCTGCGCGTACGAACGTCCCGTCGCCTTCTCGACGACCATCCCGGCGATCACGAAGTTGGTGTTCGAGTAGTACGGCACGGTGGGGGGCGGGGTCAGCTTCAGCGCGACGGCCACGAGTTCCTCGGGCGTGTGGGTGTCGTAGCGGTGCTCGGGGAAGCCGGGGCCCGCGGCGTCGCGGATGAAGGCGCGGTCCTCGGTGTGGTTGGCGAGGCCGCTGGTGTGGTTGAGGAGGCTGCGCAGGGTGATGGTGCGGCCGTCGTACCCGTTCCCCCGCACCAGGCCCGGCAGCCAGGTCTCGACCGTGTCGTCCAGGCTCAGTCTGCCTTCCGCCTCCAGTTGGAGCAGGACGGTCGCGAGGAAGGTCTTGGTGGTGCTGGCGCCGCGGAACCGGTCGGCCGCCGTACGCTCGCGGCCCGTGGCGGTGTCCGCGTGTCCGTACTCGGCGAACCAACGCCCCTTGTCGCTCACGGCAGTTGCCGCGACGCCGGGCAGTCCTCCCTTCTCGATCAGATCATGCAGTGCGCTGCGGGTCGCCCGGTGACTGTCGTCGGCGGGCCGCGCCGCGTGCGCGGACGGGGCGAGCGTGACCGCGCCCAAGGCCGTGGCCAGCGCCAGGGCGAGTGGGGCGGTGCGCGGGGCACGCTGCTTCATGGGGGTGCCTCCTCCGGGTCACGGGGGCGGCCGGTGCCGCCCCCTGTGCCGCGAGGGACGCCGAAGTCGGGCTCCAGGGTTGATCGTTGCCGTGCTGGACGGCCAGGCTCATACGGTCCGGACGGCCCGGCTCATGGGGTCGGGCTCCTACGGCTTGCGTCCGCACCACGCCACGAGGCGGTCGATGGCCGGCGCGTCCGCGGCGACGTCCACCGCGTCCCCGAACGGCGCGCCTTCGCGCGACCCGGCGGGCAGCCCGCGCTGCATCGCGGCGTACGCGATCTCCACGACCTCGGGGTCCCACTCCGGGAGCTGTCCGGTCGCGGTGGCCATGTCCCAGGTGTGCACGGTGAATTCCGAGGTCCAGACGGCCGCGGCGGCGGCGCCCGGCAACTGGCCGAACGGCAGGTTCAGCGTCCGTCCGAGGATCGCGGGATCCGCCCAGGCGTCCTCGACCTCACGCACCGCGGCGCTCCACACCTGCGGCCATTCGGCGTCCGGGACGTCGTCGACGACCGTGGGGAGACTCGCCACGTCGCCGCCGCGCCCGGCAAGGGCGATCCGGCGCAGGACGGCGACGAGGTGCCCGGCGAGGCCCCGGACGGTGAATTCGGTACAGGGCGTGGGCCCGTCGAAGTGCTCGGGCCGGACCCCGGCGCAGATACGACCGGCCAGGGCGATCGCCTGGAGCAGGCTCTGACGGGGGTCTGCGGCGGCGTCGGGGGTCAGAGGGGACTGTGCGGTGTTCTCGGTGTGAGTCATGACCTCATCCTGGAAGCCAAACAGGTCATCTCCTGGCCACTTTCCGAAAGAGAATGGCCGACATGAAAGCCGATCGCCTGGTGGCCACCCTGTTGTTCCTCCAGAGCCGCACCCGCGTCACCGTGGCCGAGGTCGCGGCGGAGCTCGAAGTGTCCGAGCGGACCGCGCGCCGCGATCTGGAGTCCCTGTCCGCCGCGGGCATCCCCGTGTACTCGCAGCGCGGGCGCGGCGGCGGCTGGTCGCTGGTCGGCGGGGCCCGTACCGACCTCACGGGGCTCACGGCCGAGGAGATCCGGGCGCTGTTCCTGTTCGCGGGCCCTTCGTCCACCACGCCCGAACTCCGTACGGCACTGCGGAAGTTGGTACGCGCACTGCCCGCGCCACTGCGTTCGGGCGCCGAGGCCGCCGCGCAGGCCGGCTTCGTCGACGGCACGGACTGGTCACGCACCGACGCCACGGCGGCCGAGCCCCAGCGCGCCGCGCTCCGGCGGGCCGTGCTGGACGGGACGCAGGTGCGGCTCGGGTACGCGACACCCGGCAAGCCCGCCGGTGTGCGGACGCTCCATCCGCTCGGACTCGCGGCCAAGGCCGGTCACGACTACCTCGTCGCCGACACCGAGCACGGTCTGCGGACCTTCCGGCTCGACCGCGTCACCTCGGTCGAGCCGACCGGCGAGCCCGTCGTGCGTCCGGACGGATTCGACCTCCCCGCGGCCTGGCGTTCCCTGGCCGCGCGGATGGAGGACCGGATGCTCGCCGCGACGGTACGGGCCCGGGTCGAGCCCGGCACGGTGGGGCGCCTGGAGCTGCTGTTCGGCGGGCGGGTGCGGATCGGCCCGGTGCTTCCCGACGGCTGGACGGAGGTGCGGGTCGACGGGCCGACGGCGGAGGTCGTCGCGGCGCAGTTGGCCGGGCTGGGGGCACGCGTCGAGGTGCTGGACCCGCCGGAGGCCAGGGAGCGGCTCGCACATCTGGCGGTCGAGCTGGCCGGAGTCTACGGACCGCCCGGCTCCGCCCGACCGGAACGACTTGCCTAAAGCTATTAGGTGAATGCAGAATAAATACAGCCGAAAGAAAGATGGGTTATGGTTCGCGAAAGACTGACCGTGGAACGCCTGACGCAGGCGGGTGCCGAGCTGGCCGACGAGGTCGGCTTCGAGCAGGTGACCGTCTCGGAGATCGCCAGGCGGTTCGAGGTCAAGGTCGCGAGCCTGTACTCGCACCTCAAGAACTCCCACGACCTCAGGACCAGGATCGCCCTGCTCTCCCTGGAGGAACTCGCCGACCGCTGCGCCGCCGCGCTCGCCGGGCGGGCCGGCAAGGACGCCCTGACCGCCTTCGCGGACGTCTACCGCGACTACGCCCGGGAGCACCCCGGCCGCTACGCCGCGACCCAGTTCCGGCTCGACCCGCAGACGGCCGCCGCCAGCGCCGGTGTCCGGCACTCGCAGATGACGCGGGCGATCCTGCGCGGCTACGCCCTGCCGGAACCGGAGCAGACCCATGCGGTCCGCCTCATCGGCAGCGTCTTCCACGGCTACGTGAGCCTGGAGATGGCCGGCGGGTTCAGCCACAGCGCCCCCGACTCGCAGGTGTCCTGGACGCGGAGCCTGGACGCACTGGACGCGCTGCTGCGGAACTGGCCGGTCGAGAAGACCGGGGAACAGGAACGAAAATGACCAGCACCCCCCTCACCACGGCCGTCACCACCCCCCTCACCACGGCCGTCACCACCCCCCTCACCGTCCCCCTGACCGCCGACCTCCTGCGCGGCGCACTCGACCTGGAGCAGACCGAGCACGGCATACGGCCGCACCGCCTGCCCGCGTCGGCGCGCAGGCAGATTCCGGACGGGCAGCTGACCATGGCCGAGGCCCAGCCCTCCGGTGTCCGGCTTGCCTTCCGCACCCGGGCCACCGCCGTCGAGCTGGACACGCTGCGCACCAAGAACGCGTACCGGGGCGCCCCGCCCCGCCCGGACGGCACCTACGACCTGCGCGTCGACGGCGAACTCGCCGGGCAGGCCACCACCACAGGCGGCAACGTCCTGATGACGGACATGGCCACCGGGTCCGCGCAGACCCTCCCCGGGCCTGTCGGCACCGTCCGCTTCGACGGGCTGCCCGACCGCGTCAAGGACGTCGAGATCTGGCTTCCGTACAACGAGATCACCGAGCTCGTCGCCCTGCGGACGGACGCGCCCGTCGAGCCTGTTCCGACGCGCGAGGGCCTCAAGAGGTGGCTGCACCACGGCAGTTCGATCAGCCACGGCTCCGACGCCGCGAGCCCCAGCACCACCTGGCCCGCAGTGGCCGCCTCCCTCGGCGGTGTGGAGCTGACCAATCTCGGCTTCGGCGGCAGTGCGCTGCTCGACCCGTTCACGGCGCGCGCGATGCGGGACGCTCCCGCGGACCTGATCAGCGTCAAGCTCGGCATCAATCTGGTCAACACCGACCTGATGCGGCTGCGGGCGCTCGGCCCCGCGGTGCACGGCTTCCTCGACACGATCCGCGAGGGCCACCCCGACACCCCGCTGCTGGTCGTCTCGTCCGTCCTGTGTCCCATCCACGAGGACACCCCTGGCCCGAGCGCCCCCGACTTCAGCGCGCTCGCCGAGGGCCGGCTCCGGTTCACGGCGGCGGGCGACCCGGCCGAGGTGGCCGCCGGAAAGCTGACGCTCAACGTCGTACGGGCCGAACTCTCGCGCATCGTCGCCCTGCGCGCCGCCGACGACCCGCACCTGCACCACCTCGACGGCCGCGAGCTCTACGGCGAGAAGGACTTCGCCGAACTGCCGCTGCCCGACCAGCTCCACCCGGACGCCGCCACCCATCGCCGTATGGGCGCGCGCTTCGCCGAGCTGGTCTTCGGCCCGGCCGGAGCGTTCGCGTCCGCCGGTACGCGGCCCCGGTAACCGCCGTGCGGTCGCCCGCAGGTGACGGCCGGTCCCCACGGCTCGTCTGGTACGCCTCGTACGGCTCCAACACGCATGCGCGGCGGCTGTCGTACTACCTCGCGGGCGGCCGTCCGCCGGGATCCGCCCGCAGCTACCCGGGCTGCCGCGACACCCGGCCGCCCGTCGGCTCGGCGGCGGTCGAACTCGAAGGCGTGCTCTACTTCGCCACCGAGTCCGCGGTGTGGACCGGCGGCCGGGCCTTCTACGACCCGGCCGCCCGGGGGCGGGTGCTCGCCCGCGCGTACCTCGTGAGCGAGGAGCAGTTCTGCGACATCGCCGCGCAGGAGATGTACCGGGAGCCGGGCGGGCCCGGCCTCGATCTGGCCCGCGCCGTGCACGACGGCAGGGCCGTGCTGGGCCCCGGCAGGTACGAGACGCTCGTGTGCCCTGGCACCCTGCGCGGCCACCCGCTCCTCACCTTCACCGCGCCGTGGGGCGTCGACGACGTGGCGTGGAACAGGCCGTCGGCCGCGTACCTCCAGCACATCTGCGCGGGCCTCGGGGAGACGGGCGTCTGGCCGCCGGACACCCTCGCCACGTACCTGGCGGGATGCCCCGGGGCGGCCGGCGGGTGGAGCGTACGGGAGATCGCGGAACTCCTGCGGACGGCCCGTGGCGACGGCTAGGGCCGCCTGACCTCGAACAGGAAGCAGCCGTACTCCACCGCCCGCACGTGCACCAGCGCCACCTTTGGGTCGGCGAACGCCTCGTCGAAGGCCCCGTCGAAACCGGCCCCCGCGTCCTGCGGGATCTCGAAGAGACGGCCACCCACGATGTGCCCCGCCGCGTCGTACCGGCGGATCGTGCGCAGCGCCCCCGGCCGCGCGAAGGGGTACTGCCGCGACTCCCCCTGTTCCCCGCCCGCTCCGGCCTGCCCGCACTCGTCGGCGTGGATGAACACGGGCCCCGTCTCCTCGTAGGCCCCGGGCTCGGCACCCGTCTCCGCCGCCCAGCGGCGCAACGGCGCGTACGAGACGAGGGCGATCCGGTCGCCCGCCTCGACGGCCCGCAAGCAGCAGCGCAGCGGGCTGCCCACGCAGTCGAGGGGCACCCCGTCCTCGCGCGCGGTGAACGGCTCAGGGCGGCGGCCCGCGTCGTCGACGGTACGCAGTTCCTTGAGGGCGGCAGGGGGTACGGGCAGCGGTGTGCAAGTGGTGGTCATGCCCCCAGCGTCGTCCGCGGGAAGCCGACTCGCTGGCGGAAATCGGACACCGCGCTCGGTCCGTACCCGGGGGCCGACGGAGCACGTGAGATGCGCCGCAATCCGGGCCTCACGCTCAAATCCGTCCGAGGGATCCCTTAGCGTACGGAACATGTCCACGTCCTGTGTCCTCACCAAGGTGTGCTCCGGCTTCGAGCAGCGCTTCGCCGAGTTCGCCTTCGAGCCCGGCTTCGCCGCCGCGGTCGACCAGCACGTGGCCGAGATCCGCGCACGCCTCGGGGCGAGCAGCTCCGGGCTGGAGCCGCCCGCCCCGGACCGGGCCGCGCTCGTCGACTACGCCCTCGGATTCACCGACGGACTGGCGGAGACGGGATGGCGGGAGCCGGTCGCGTACGACTACGCGGTGTGCCGTCTGACAGCGCTGAGCTGGCTCGTACGGCGCCACCGCCTCGTCGGTCCGCGCCGGGGC
>NZ_JBSGZD010000321.1:0-8850 GCF_053610825.1 Streptomyces sp. NPDC054863
GGACCGCCCCCCCCGCCCGGCCGGTCCCGCGGTTGCCGCGGCGTTCTTTCCGCCTCCTACCGGAGCAGGTCGTCCACGCCCGGTGCCACCACGGCGAACAGGTCCTGGATGCCCGCCAGCGCCGCCGCCTTCATCTCCGCGGCCGGCACCACCTTTCCGCCGGGCGAGCTCAGCGCCCGCGTGGCGGTGGCCTCGGCCACCACCACCGGCTGGTAGCCGAGGTTGAACGCCTCCTGCGCCGTGTAGTTGACGCACATGTGCGTCATCAGCCCCGCCAGCACCAGCGTGCTGCCCTCCGCCGCGCCCCGGGCCGCGAGGACCTCCGCCAGGTCCGTGCGGTGGAAGGAGTTGGGGAAGTTCTTGGTGACGACCTCCTCGCCGTCGACCGGGGCCACCTCGGTACTGATCCACCCGATCTCGGTGCGTACGTCGAAGGGGGAACCCTCGCCGCTGTCGTGCTGCACGTGCACCACCGGTATGCCCGCGGAGCGCGCCTCGGCCAGCAGCCTGGCCCCCGCCGCGACCGCTTCCTCCACGCCGTCCAGGGCCATGACGCCCGTGCGGTAGGCGTTCTGGAAGTCGATCATGACCAGCGCGGCAGCATCCCCGAGCCGGGGCAGCGTGGTGCTCAGACCGCTCACTTCACGCAGTGTCGTGGAGGGCTCGGGAGGGGTCCCGGAGGACCCGGAGAGGTTCGTCATCGCCAGTACTTCACTTTCTCGAAGAGGGGAGGGAAGTGGGAGGTGAGTGAGAGAAACCGGAAGCCGGAACCGCCGGCCCTGGAACCTACTGCGGCACGGGCACGGGCACGGGCACGGGCACGGGTACGGGTACGGGTACGGGCACCGGTCCCGATGCAGGGCCTTGTACCGGGCCGGCCCCCGGCACCGGCCGCACTGCGCCGAGCGGCACGCCGCCGGCCCCACGGCTCGCAGCAGGGAGCGCCTCGGAAATCGGCACCACGACGAACCGGCGGGGAGGGGGCATGCCCAAATCGTCAGCCATCGCCCGCACGACCGCAATGCCACATCCCTCCACATTTCAGCCATTTCCAGAGGGAGATGAGGACGGAACCGGGGCGGGTGAGGGCGCGCCGCCACCTTCTGGGGCGGCGCCCCGAGACGAAGCCCTCACCTCCACCGAGGCCCCACCCTCGTGAGGCACCCGCCACAGCGAGGTACCCACCTTTGGCGAGGCCCCCGACGAGATGCCCGTCCTTCTGACGAGACACCCGTCCACGGGGAGGCGTCCGTCCTAGGGGGGAGGGGCCTGTTCACGGGGTGACGTCCGCCTACGGCGAGGCGTCCGCCTACGGCGAGGCCCCCCTACGGCGAGGCCCCCGCCCCCTCGTGCGGTGTCCACCCTCTGGTGAGGGGTCCGTTCCCGGTGAGGGCCCCGCCCCGGCCCACGGCCGTATATCAGTCCGGCTTCAATCAACTTCCGCTCCCCGTACGGCAGTACCACTTTCGAGTTCAGATCGTTGTCCTCTCCGGACACCCGACCCGATCCCCGTACAGGCTGGTGTGCCCACCCCTCGCACACACCCCGAAGGACCCTGCATGAGCACGCCGCAGCCCGGCACCCGCACCGGCCACGGCAGCGGCGCCCCCCGCACCGCCCCCACTCCCGCCCCCGACCCGGGGCCCCGCCCGGACACCGCCCCCACCCCCCGCGCTGCCCCGGGTGCCGGCCCTGCTCCTGATCCAGGCGGTTCCCCGGCCCCCGGCGCCGTCGCCGGTTCCGGTCCGCGCAGCTCCTCCGCCCCGACCCCCGCCACCGACTCCGACCCCCACCCGGACGACGCCGCTTCCCAGCCCCTCCACGGCGTGCCCCTCCCGCCCCTGGCCGGCGGATATGCCGGGGCCGCGGCCCTCCAGCCCCTTCTCGGCACCGTTCTTACCGCCCTGGCCTCCGGCGCCGCCGCCCGCCCCGGCCCCCTCCCGGCCGGAGGCCCCGCGTACACCGCCGCACAGGTGCGCGCCGCCGCCGACCCGCTTCTCCCCGCCACCGGCACCGGCCCCCACGAGGCCCTCCGTACCCTCGTGCACGCCCTCGCCGCAGGCGCCGCCGACCCTGCCCACCCCCACTGCGCCGCCCACCTCCACTGCCCGCCCCTCGCCGTCGCCGTCGCGGCCGACCTGGCCGCGTCCGCGCTCAACCCCTCCATGGACTCCTGGGACCAGGCCCCCGCCGCATCCGCCGTCGAAGAGACCCTCACCCGCACCCTCGCCGCCGAGATCTACCCGTACGAAGAACACCCCGACGCCCTCGTCACCACCGGCGGCACCGAGTCCAACCAGCTCGCCCTCCTCCTCGCCCGCGAGAAGCACGCCGACCACGGCCCCGTCCAACTCGTCGTCGGCGCCAACGCCCACCACTCCCTCAGCCGCGCCGCCTGGCTCCTCGGCCTCCCCGAACCCGTCGTCGTCCCCGCCCCCGCCGGCACCCTCGACCTCGCCGCACTCGACGAAGCCCTCACCCGCCTCCACCACCCCACTCTCGTCGCCGCCACCGCCGGCACCACCGACACCGGCCAGATCGACCCGATCCCCGAGATCGCCGACCTCTGCGACCAACACGGCGCCGACCTCCACATCGACGCCGCCTACGGCGGACCCCTCCTCCTCAGCCCCGCCCACCGTCACCTCCTGCACGGCCTCGACCGCGCCCACACCCTCACCCTCGACCTGCACAAACTCGGCTGGCAGCCCGTCGCCGCCGGCCTCCTCGCAGTCGCCGACACCACCACCCTCGGCTGCCTCACCCACCAGGCCGACTACCTCAACGCCGACGACGACACCGACGCCGGCATCCCCGACCTCCTCGGCCGCTCCCTGCGCACCACCCGACGCCCCGACGTCCTGAAGATCGCCGTCACCTTCAAAGCACTGGGCCGCGACGGCCTCGCCGACCTCGTCGACCGCACCCTCGCCGCCGCGCACCACCTCGCCGACCTGGTCGACAAGAACCCCGGCCTGGAGCTCTACGACCGCCCCACCCTCAGCACCGTCCTCTTCCGCCCCACCGGCTCCACCGACGCGGACGTGGCAGAAACCCGCCGCCGCCTCCTCGCCGAAGGCCGCGCAGTCCTCGGCCGCGCCCGCCTCGACGACCGGCTCTGGTTCAAAGCAACCCTCCTCAACCCCCACACCACCCCCCAGGACCTCGAAGCCCTCCTCGCCTCGTCCTGCTCAACCTGCCCAGCCCATCCGGGAGTTGAGGACGCAGCAGACGCAGCAGACGCAGCAGACGCAGCAGACGCAGCAGACGTACAGCAGGCACATCGCGCCCAGCAGGCACAGCAGCCGCACCCCGCACCCCGCACCCCGCGCGCAGGGCGCAGAGCGTAGCCCGCGCCCCGCACCCCCCCCTCACCGCACCCGCCCCACCCGCCGACCCACACACACCCGCCCACCACCCCACCCATCCCGCCCCACCCCGCCCGAAAGGCCCACCCACCGATGACCGCCGCCCCGCCACCCCAGGCCCCCCAGCCCTCCACCCCCGACCACCCCCACGACCTGGTCGGCATCGGCATCGGCCCCTTCAACCTCTCCCTCGCCGCCCTCGCCGACGGCATCCACGGCGGCCTCAAGACCGCCTTCTACGAACAGCGCCCCACCTTCCACTGGCACCCCGGCCTCCTCATCGAAGGCGCCACCCTCCAAGTCCCCTTCCTCGCCGACCTCGTCACCCTCGCCGACCCCTCCAGCCCCTGGACCTTCCTCAACCACCTCCGCGACCGCGAACGCCTCTTCCCCTTCTACTTCGCCGAGCGCTTCCACATCCAACGCACCGAATACGACGCGTACTGCCGCTGGGTCAGCGACCACCTCACCGGACTCCACTTCGGCCACCAGGTCGACGCCGTCCGCTGGAACCCCGAACGCACCGCCTTCGAAGTCGACTTCACCCAACTCGACACCGACGGCGAAGCCGAAGCCCTCGGCCGCACCTACACCCGCAACCTCGTCCTCGGCGTCGGCACCGCCCCGTACATCCCCGAACCCCTCAAACCCCTCGCCGAAGCCCCCACCGTCCCCGTCATCCACTCCGCCGACTACCTCACCCACCGCACGAGCCTCACCACCGCCGAACACGTCACCGTCATCGGATCCGGCCAGTCCGGCGCCGAAGTCTTCCTCGACCTGCTGCGCGCCCGCCCCGTCGGCCGCGAAAAACTCACCTGGCTCGCCCGCACCGAAGCCATCGCCCCCATGGAGTACTCCAAACTCGGCCTGGAACACTTCACCCCCGACTACACCCGCTACTTCCACGCCCTCCCCGAAGGCGTACGCGACGAACTCCTGCCCCGCCAATGGCAGTTGCACAAAGGCATCGACGCCGACACCATCGCCGCCATCCACGACGAGCTCTACCGCCGCACCCTCGACGGCGGCTGGCCCGACGTCACCATCACCCCCGGAGTCCACGTCCGCACCGCAGGACGCGTCGCCACCACCAAGGTCGAACTCCACCTCGAACACACCCAGCAAGCCACCCGCTCCCGCCTCACCACCGACGCCGTCGTCCTCGCCACCGGCTACCGCGAACGCCCCGTCGACCGCATCCTCGCCGCCCTCGACCCGTACATGAAGCGCGACTCCGCCCAGCGCCCCCGCATCGACGAACAGCAACGCCTCCTCCTCGACCCCGTCGTCCAGGGCTCCGTCTACGTCCAGAACGCCGAACGCCACACCCACGGCGTCGGCGCCCCCGACCTCGGCCTCGCCGCCTGGCGCAGCGCCGTCATCCTCAACTCCATCACCGGCACCAACGCCTACCCCCTCCCCGCCCGCACCGCCTTCACCACCTTCGGCCTGGGCACCCCCGCCCGCCCCGGACTCCCCAGCCAGCGCGAAGGCCTCGTACAACTGAAGGCCTGACACGACGAAGGGCCGCACCCCCACGAAGGGATGCGGCCCACACGTACGACACCTGCCGCCCAGAAGACCGACAACTGCCGCCTAGAACACCGGCGCCCCGTCCCGCGTCAGCTTCCAGTCCACCGAGGCGAACGACTTCGGATCCACCGTCCCCTTCGCCTTCACCCACGTGATGATCGTGTTGCGGATCTCCTCCGAATTCGCCCACAGCTGCTTCGAACCCGCAATGTGCGGGAACGCACCGCCGCCGCTCGCCCGGTAGTTGTTCACCGCGAACACGAACTGCGCCTTCGGGTCCAACGGCTTCCCGTCGTACGAAAGCTTCACGATCCGCGCCCCCTTCGGCTTCGCGATGTCGATCTCGTACGTCAGGCCCGAGACGACGTCGTAGTTGTAGTCCGGGGTGTTCTCCGCATTCGTCAGCTTCGCCGGATCCACCGGACCGCCCGCCGCCGTCTGCACGTAGTACTTCGCCGAGTACTCCAGGTACTCCTTGACCTGCGCACCCGTCAGCAGACGCGCCTCCAGCGTGTTCTCGAACGGGTACAGACCCGCCGCGTCCTTGATCGTGATCTGCCCGGCCGGCACCTTCGCCGTACGGGAGAAGCAGGACGCCTGCGACAGCACCGGCAGCTTCGCGTACTCGCCGCCCGCCAGAGCCGTCTTCACCGCCTCCACCTGCACCAGGTTGATCAGATCGATCAGCGGCTCGTCCTTCCAGGCCGCCTCCGCCGTCGTCATCGCCGCCGTCGACGTACCGATCACCTGGTTCACATAGGCGACGACCTTCTTGTGCTCGTCACCGAGCATCCCGGTGATACGCGGGTCCTCCTCCACGGCATTCGAATTCAGGACGCGCGCCCCGACCTTCTCCACCGTCCAACGGCCCTTGCCCCACACCAGCTCGAAGTCGAACCGGGTCAGCCGCTGACCCCACTTCAACGGCTCCGACAGCAGAACCTTCTTGCCCGTCGCCTTGTTCTCGACGAAATACTCCGCGATCTCCGTGTGCGCGTGCCCGACCAGAATCGCGTCGATCCCCGGCACCTGCTCCGCCACCAGACCGGCCGCGTTCTCCACGTACGGCAGCTGATCACCGTACGAAGAAGTCCCCGACGAACCCGAATGCGCCGACACGATCACGACGTCCGCACCCATCGACCGCAGCTTCGGCACCCACTTCGCCGCCTGCTCCTCAAGACCCGGGAAAACCATCTTCCCCTGCACGTTCTGCTTGTCCCAGATCGCGATACCGGGATTCGTCAGACCCAGCACCGCCACCTTCACATCACGCCCGTGCGGCGTACGAAGACGGTGCATGCTGTACGGACGGAAAGCCGGCCGCAGCGTCTTCGCATCCAACGCATTCGCCCCGAGCAGCGGGAAATCACACTGCTCCTCGAACTTCCGCAACACCGGAATTCCGTAATTGAATTCATGGTTGCCGAGCGCCGCGGCGTCATAACCCATCTTGTTCATCGCCTGCGCCATCGGATGCACCGGACCACGCTTCGCCGTGATCGGGTCGACCTTCGCGTAGTAGTACGACAGCTGGGTGCCCTGAATCGTGTCACCCGCGTCGATCAGAAGGGTATTGCGGCGGCCCTTCTCCTTGCGGATCGCATTCACCAGGGTCGAGACCTTCGCCAGACCCACGTCGTTGTGGTCCTTGTCGTCGAACTCCTTGTCCGTGAAGTAGTCCCAGTTGAAGACGTTCCCGTGCAGATCGGTCGTCCCCATCACCGTGAAGGAGTACCGCTTCGGCGGCCGACCGTGACCGTGCCCGCGCTCCCCGGCCTCCGCAGAACCCGCGACCCCACCGGCCAGCGCCACACCGGCACCGGTAGCAGCGGCCTGCCCCAGAAACTTCCGTCGATTCAGCGGCATTTGAACTCCTTCGTCCTCGCGTTGCCCATGCACAACGCGCGTAGATTCTGACCCAGACCCGCGAAACGCGACACCCCTTACAGGTTTCGATCCGATGACTCCCGGAAGTCGGACCCGGATGCCACAGTGGTCGTACGACACCCAGCAGCACGCACCTGCCACCAACAGGGCCTGCACGCCACGCGCAGACCAGGCGCGTGCACTCACGCACCCGCCACGCGCAGACCAGGTGGTACGTGGCACCACACACCCGCTACGCGCAGACCACACACCCGCTACGCGCAGACCACGCACCTGCCACGCGCAGACCGCGCGCACACCCACCGAAGGAGCCCGCAGTGACCACCGAGACCCACACCCCCGCCACCCCCTACGGCACCCCCGCCGCACCCCGCGTCGCCGTCCGCGGCGAAGCACGCCTCGAAGTCGACCCCGAAATCGCCGGCATCTCCATCACCATCAGCGCCCGCGGCACCGACCGCCGCACCGCCCTCGAAGACCTCACCCGCCGCAACGCCGCGGTCCTCGACCTCGTCAAGACCTACGGCGACGCCGTCGAAAAGCTCGAAACCGGCTCCTTCTCCATCAACCCCGAACTCACCCACAAGGGCCGCAACGAACGCGTCCGCGCCTACCACGGCCGCGTCCGCATCACCGCCGAACTCACCGACTTCACCACCCTCGGCGAACTCACCACCCGCCTCTCCGACCTCGAACTCACCCGCGTCGACGGCCCCTGGTGGGCCCTGCGCCCCACCTCACCCGTATACGCACAGGCCCGCACCCAGGCCGTCCACGAAGCCGTCGTCCGCGCCCGCGAATACGCCGAAGCCCTCGGCACCCACCTCGTCGCCCTCCTCGAACTCGCCGACGACGGCAGCGAGAACACCTCCAGGGACGTGGGCCACCCCGTCGCCGCCGGCTACGGCGGCGTGATGCGGGGCGCCGCAGCCGAAGCCGCCCCCGCCCTCGACCTCGAACCCCAGCGCCAGACCGTCCACGCCCACGTCAACGCACGCTTCACCATGGCCCCGCCCCAACTCTGATCCCCCCGAGCCCAATTGCTCATCGGAGCGCCCCTGTGCACAATTCAACACTTGTCAATAACCTTTCACCCAAAGGTGGTTGAGTAGTCATGCACCGCCAATTACCTACCCACCGGTAAGGCCTAGGCTCGGAGGTATGCGCCGAGCAAAGATCGTCTGTACCCTGGGCCCCGCCACCGACACATACGACCAGATCAAGGCACTGGTCGAAGCCGGAATGGACATCGCCCGCTTCAACCTCAGCCACGGCACCTACGCCGAACACGAGGAGCGTTACCACCACGTACGCAAAGCCGCCGACGAAACAGGCCGCAGCGTCGGAATCCTCGCCGACCTTCAAGGCCCGAAGATCCGCCTCGGACGTTTCCGCGAAGGCCCCGTACTCCTTGAACGCGGCGACGACTTCACCATCACCGTCGAACCCATGGAAGGCGACCGCCACACCTGCGGCACCACCTACGAGGGCCTCAACACCGACGTCACGGCCGGTGAACGCATCCTCGTCGACGACGGCAAGGTCACCCTCGAAGTGACCTCCGTCGACGGCCCCCGCGTCCACACCACCGTCATCGAAGGCGGCATGGTCTCCGACCACAAGGGCCTCAACCTCCCCGGAGTCGCCGTCTCCGTCCCCGCCCTCTCCGAGAAGGACATCGAAGACCTCCGCTGGGCCCTCAACACCGGCGCCGACATCATCGCCCTCTCCTTCGTCCGCAGCGGCAGCGACATCGAAGACGTCCACCGCATCATGCGCGAGGAGAACCGGCGCCTCCCGGTCATCGCCAAGGTCGAAAAGCCCCAGGCGGTCGAGAACATCGACGACATCGTCGCCGCCTTCGACGGCATCATGGTCGCCCGCGGCGACCTCGGCGTCGAAATGCCCCTGGAACAGGTCCCCATCGTCCAGAAGCGCGCCATCAAACTCGCCAAGCGCAACGCGAAGCCGGTCATCGTGGCCACCCAGATGCTCGACTCCATGATCGAGAACTCCCGCCCCACCCGCGCCGAAGCATCCGACGTCGCCAACGCGG
>NZ_JBSGZD010000322.1:0-8844 GCF_053610825.1 Streptomyces sp. NPDC054863
TTCCTTGAGCCGGGGCAGCGCTCTTTTCAGGCCGGGGGTCCGGGGGTTGTCCCCCGGGAAAGCGCAGCGGCGAAGAGGCGCAGGCTTTCGTGCCCTTCGGCGACCGGCATCCCGCCGCACAGGGGATGCAGTACGAGACTGCTCGCGTCGAGGCCCGCGCACTGCTCCGGCGTGAGGATCCGGTAGACCCCCTCGGCGCGCAGCTCCTCGACGGTGCTCGCGGAGGAACGTACCGCCGAGCGGATGTCCTTCGACTGCCAGGAGGCGTACGTCCTGGCCTCGTGCAGGAAGTGTTTTCCGTACGTCGCCCAGGCGCGGTCCGGGTCCTCGCTGAGGTGCAGCAGCGGGGTCCGAGCGCCGGGCATCATGCAGAAGCCCCGGGTGCCGTGCGCCGCGCACTGCTCCTCGTAGTACGCGGCCAGCTCCGGCAGGTGCGCGCTGGGGAAGAACGGCAGGCCGAGCCGGGCCGCGCGCCGGGCCGCCGCCCTGGAACTGCCGCCGACCAGAAGCATCGGATGCGGCTGGGTGTACGGGCGCGGGGTGACGCGGACGGTCCGGCCCCGGAAGGTGAAGGGCTCGCCCGACCAGGCCTTGAGCAGGGTTTCGAGGAGCTCGTCCTGGAGCTTGCCGCGCCGCCCCCACTCCACGCCCTGCTGTTCGTACTCCTCGGGGCGGTAGCCGATCCCCGCGACCGTGACCAGCCGGCCGCCGCTCAGCAGGTCGAGCACGGCGATGTCCTCGGCCAGGCGCAGCGGATCGTACAGCGGGCCGATGATCGCGGAGACGGTGACGGCGATCCGCTGCGTCGCGCCGAAGACGGCGCCCGCGAAGGCGAAGGGGGAGGGCAGCCAGCCGTTGGCGGCGCCGTGGTGCTCCTCCGTCTGGACCGTGTCGATGCCGTGCTCGTCGGCGTACGCGGCCATCTCCAGCGCGGCGCCGTACCGCGCCCTCAAAGAGGCGGGGGTCGCATCGGGCTCGACCAGATTGAACCGGACCACTGAGTAGGCCATGACGCGAAGTCCCCCTCCGCCGGTGTGGGAATGGCGAAGGGGGACGTTAGCTGACGAGGTGTCAGATGGACAGGCTTTCGGCCTCACGGGATTCGTGGGCCTCAGGCGCCTGCGAGCGCGGCAGTACCGCGTACAGGACGCCCGCGGCGACGATCGTGACGACCCAGCCGAGGCCGTTCGCGCCGAGCCAGGTGGTGGCCAGCGGGCCGGTGAACCACTCGACCTTCGTGAAGAGCAGACCGACCACCAGCGCCACGCCCCACGCGGTCATCGCGGACCAGGCGAAGCCCCCGCTGTACCAGTACGCACTGGTGCGCGTGGTGTCCATCAGCGCCTCGCCGTCGTACGAACGGCGCTTGAGCATGTCGACGCCGAAGACGCCGATCCACGCCGAGAACGCCACCGCGAGCAGCGTCAGGAAGGAGATGAACGAGCCGATGAAGCTGGTCGCCACCACCATCAGCAGGAAGCCGAAGATCAGGCTGATGACCGCGTTCACGCTGACCGCCCAGGCGCGCGGCACCTTGATGCCGAGGGTCTGCGCGGTGAAACCGGCCGAGTACATCGACATGGAGTTGATCAGCAGCATCCCGATCAGGGCGATGACCAGGTACGGAACGGAGATCCACATCGGCAGCAGCTCACCGATGAAGGACACCGGGTCCTGCGCGCTCGCCAGGTTCGGGGTGGAGACCGCCATCACCGCGCCCATCAGGACCATCGGCAGGACGACGATGCCGGCGCCGCCGATCGACGCACCGACCATGCCCTTCGAGGAGGCGTTGCGCGGCAGGTAGCGGGTGAAGTCGGGGCCGGAGGGGACCCAGCTGATGCCACCCGCGGCAATCGTGCCGATGCCCGCGATCAGCATCGCCGTGGACCCTGCGGGCTTGGCGAAGACGGACGACCAGTCGGTGTTGGCGATCAGGTAGACGAGGACCAGCACGCTGAAGACGCCGAAGAGGTACGTCGACCACTTCTGGCAGACGCGCAGCGCGTTGATGCCCAGACCCGACACGACGAAGGTGCAGGCCACGAAGAGGAGCAGGGTGACGACCACGAGAGTGGTGTTGCTCTTCACACCGAAGAGCAGGTCGAGCACGGTCAGGACGGCGTACGCACCGGTGACCGCGTTGATCGTCTCCCAGCCCCAGCGGGCCACCCAGATCAGCGAACCGGGGAAGAGGTTGCCGCGCTGGCCGAAGACCGCCCGCGAGAGCGCCATGCCGGGCGAGCCGCCGCGCTTGCCGGCGATCGAGATCAGGCCCACCAGGCCGTACGAGACGATCGGCGCGGTGACCGCGACGACCAGCACCTGCCAGAAGTTGAGGCCGTTGAACACGATCAGCCCGGCGCCCATGGTGAGCAGCAGCACACTGATGTTCGCCGCCACCCAGGTCGGGAACAGCTCACGGACGTGACCGTTGCGCTCGTTGTCGGGGACCGGTTCGAGCCCTCGGGTCTCAACCGTGCCTTCGGGGGCGGCAGTGGGTTCGGCTGTGGTGCTCATGGTGTGGGGGTTCCGTGCCTCTCGCTCGGCGCGCGACGTTGCGAGCCGGTGGGGGAGTGATCGGTCTGGACTCTACGCGCGTGGATACGGGCTCGACCATCGTACTTTGACCCGACTGCGCCCCGGAAAAGGGGTATGTCGCTTGGAGGAAGTGCCAAAGAGGGTGCTCAGATCCCTGGTGGCCGATACTGGGGGGGTTATGGACATCCTCACTCTTGCCGTACTCATCGGACTCATCGCCCTGGTCGCGGTCGGCGCGATCAGCGGGCTCGTGGTCAGCAGCCGCAAGAAGAAGCAGCTGCCGCCCTCGGCGCCGCCGAGCACGCCGCCCCTCACTGCCCCGCCTGCCGAACCTCAGGTCGGCGAGGACGCCGCTCCGCCGAAGGACGAAGCGCGCCGCACCATCGAGGAGGTCGACCTCCCCGAGGCCCCCGACGCGCCGGTCGCCGTCGAGGAGCCGGTCGTCGAGCCGGTGCCCGAAGCGCCCGTGCTCGACGTGCCCGAGCCCACCGCCGGCCGCCTGGTCCGGCTGCGCGCCCGGCTCGCCCGCTCCCAGAACTCGCTCGGCAAGGGCCTGCTCACGCTGCTCTCGCGCGACAACCTCGACGAGGACACCTGGGAGGAGATCGAGGACACCCTCCTCACCGCGGACGTCGGCGTCGCCCCCACCCAGGAGCTCGTCGAGCGGCTGAGGGAGCGCGTCCGGGTCCTGGGCACCCGCACCCCCGACGAACTGCGCAACCTGCTCCGCGAGGAGCTGCTGAACCTCCTCGGCACCGACTTCGACCGCGCCGTGAAGACGGAGAGCGGTGTCGACACCCCGGGCGTCGTCATGGTCGTCGGCGTCAACGGCACCGGCAAGACCACCACCACCGGCAAGCTCGCCCGGGTCCTGGTCGCCGACGGCCGCTCGGTCGTGCTCGGCGCGGCCGACACCTTCCGCGCCGCCGCCGCCGACCAGCTCCAGACCTGGGGCGACCGGGTGGGCGCCCGTACGGTCCGGGGCCCGGAGGGCGGCGACCCGGCGTCGATCGCCTTCGACGCGGTCAAGGAAGGCATCGCCGAGGGCGCCGACGTCGTGCTCATCGACACGGCCGGCCGCCTGCACACCAAGACCGGGCTCATGGACGAGCTCGGCAAGGTCAAGCGCGTCGTCGAGAAGCACGGCCCGCTCGACGAGGTCCTGCTCGTCCTGGACGCCACCACCGGGCAGAACGGCCTGGTCCAGGCGCGGGTGTTCGCGGAGGTCGTGGACATCACCGGCATCGTGCTGACCAAGCTCGACGGCACCGCCAAGGGCGGCATCGTCATCGCAGTCCAGCGTGAACTGGGCGTACCGGTGAAGCTGGTGGGTCTCGGCGAGGGCGCGGACGACCTGGCTCCGTTCGAGCCGGAGGCGTTCGTGGACGCGCTGATCGGGGACTGAACCCCGGCTTCCGTACGAGCCGTTCACGTCTCGTACGACCTCGCGCACGAAGAAGGGCCCCCGCCGCATGGTGCAGATGCGGTGGGGGCCCTTCGGTCTGGGTGCGTACTGCCGGCCGGCCGGGGTGCGTACCGCCGCTCAGGCCAGATGCCGGTGGCAGATGTACGCCAGCGTGCCCAGCAGCAGCCGTGCCTGCGGGGGCTTCGACGCCGTGTCGAGGGAGGGCGGGCGCAGCCACCGGACATGGCCCAGGCCCGCGTGGTCCGACGGGGGAGCGGTGACGTACGAGCCCGGGCCCAGACATCGCAGGTCCAGGGCCGCGTCGTCCCAGCCCATCCGGTAGAGCAGCTCCGGCAGTGCCGCGGCCGCGCCGGGAGCGACGAAGAAGTGCGCGCGGCCGTCCGGCGTCACGCTCACCGGGCCGAGCGGAATGCCCATCCGCTCCAGCCGGACCAGCGCCCGCCGGCCCGCCGCCTCCGCCACCTCCAGCACGTCGAACGACCTGCCCACCGGCAACAGCACCGAGGCTCCCGGGAACTGTGCCCAGGCCGCCGTGACCTCGTCCAGCGTCGCCCCCGCGGGCACCACCTCCGCGAAGTCGAAGGGGTGGGCGCCCGGCGCCCCGCAGGACGTGTCGCCGCAGGAGCAGACGCCCGCGGCGGCCCTCGCTCCCGGGACGACGTCCCAGCCCCACAGTCCGGTGTACTCCGCCACCGCTGTGCCCTCTGACGTACGGCTGCGGCGCCGTGTGCCGGAGCGCATGTCCCGGATGCCGCCGATCGTGAAGCCCATGCCCCCTCCAACGGGTCGAACTCGCCGGTGGTTACGACATGGAGCGAGTCGATGACACTCCGTCATGCTGCCGTCGGGTCGGTGTCGCCGTCGATCCGGCTTCGGCGGCGCACCGGGACATCCGGGGTGGTGCGGATTGCGGCGTACGCTCCGGCGTGCGTCGGTCCGCCTGCTCCTGATCGTCCTGTGTCAAGTGAATCGCGCCTGCCCGCAGGCGAGTTCACTCGGAGGGGTGGCGAATGGTGGCGTTTCTGTAAGTGCCCTCGCCGGAGGGGTGATCGTAGGATTACTTTCGGTGCATGGACCCCGGAGGTGCGTGCATTCATGGGTATGCCGGAGGCAAGCCGGATTCCCGTTCGAGGGGGCGCATTCTCCGGACAGAAGGGCCCAACTCGCGGCATTCTGTATGGGGTTCACACGGAGGATGTGTGTACGCACAAGATTTCCGGAGCGCGGTGTGCGGCCCGCTCCGGGCGACGGAATGGGGGCGTTCCCGTGGGCGGCAACACCGCTAGTGGTGGAAACGCTGGAAAGCGCCCGAACGAGCAGCTCGGTTCGTGGTTCGCGCGCAGCGGCTGGTCCAAGGGTGAGCTGGCGCGCCAGGTCAACCGCCGGGCGCGGCAGATGGGCGCCCACCACATCAGCACCGACACCTCCCGGGTGCGCCGCTGGCTGGACGGCGAGAACCCGCGCGAGCCCATCCCGCGCATCCTCTCCGAGCTGTTCTCGGAGCGCTTCGGCTCCGTCGTCGCCATCGAGGACCTCGGCCTGCGTGCCGCGCACCAGTCACCGTCCGTGTCCGGCGTGGACCTGCCGTGGGCCGGGCCGCAGACCGTGTCGCTGCTCAGCGAGTTCTCCCGCAGCGACCTGATGCTGGCCCGCCGGGGCTTCCTCGGTTCCTCGCTCGCCCTGTCGGCGGGGCCCGCGCTCATCGAGCCGATGCAGCGCTGGCTGGTTCCCTCGACGGCGGGCGACCCCGGACCCACCGAGTCGTCCGCCACCTCCCGCCGGCCCTCCAGGCTGTCCGAGCCGGAGCTGCAGCTTCTGGAATCGACCACCGTGATGTTCCGCCAGTGGGACGCCCAGTGCGGCGGCGGACTGCGCCGCAAGGCCGTCGTCGGCCAGTTGCACGAGGTCACCGACCTGCTCCAGGAGCCGCAGTCCACCGCCACCTCGAAGAGGCTGTTCCGGTGCGGGGCCGAACTGGCCGAGCTGGCGGGCTGGATGAGTTACGACATCGGACTCCAGCCGACCGCCCAGAAGTACTTCGTGCTCGCCCTGCACGCCGCCAAGGAAGCGGGCGACAAGCCGCTGGGCTCGTACGTCCTGTCCAGCATGAGCCGGCAGATGATCCACCTCGGGCGCCCCGACGACGCACTGGAACTGGTCCACCTCGCCCAGTACGGCAGCCGCGACTGCGCCACCGCGCGCACCCAGGCCATGCTGTATGCGATGGAGGCCCGGGCGTACGCCAACATGGGCCAGCCCAGCAAGTGCAAGCGGGCCGTCCGGATGGCCGAGGACACCTTCACCGACGCCGGACTCGACGACGAGCAGGACCCCGACTGGATCCGCTTCTTCTCCGAGGCCGAACTCAACGGCGAGAACTCGCACTCCTACCGCGACCTCGCCTACGTGGCCGGCCGCAGCCCGACGTACGCCTCACTCGCCGAGCCCGTCATGGAGCGCGCCGTACAGCTCTTCGGGAAGGACACCGAGCACCAGCGGTCGTACGCGCTGAATCTCATCGGCATGGCCACCGTGCACCTCCTCAAGGGGGAGCCCGAGCAGGCCGTCCGCTACTCCCAGCAGGCCCTGACCGTCGCGGGGAAGGTCAGGTCCGAGCGGGTCAACAACCGGCTCCGCAAGACGGTCGAGGGCGCCGTCCGCGAATTCGGCGACGTTGCCGAAGTCCACGACCTCACCGACCAGTTGGGAGCACAGTTGCCCGAAGCCGCCGAAGCGGTGTAACCCCTCCGGCGGACCGTGCGGGCCCACAGACCCGGCCGCGACAGTCACCCCATGAAGCCCGACTCGGCTCCCCCGCGCCAGGCAACCGGGGCAGCTGTCGCGGTCGGCCCACGCGCGTGTGCACGTACCGCACACGCGTGATCCGACTGTTCATTTCCGCGTAACACACAGGTCGTCATCGTCACTGCCGCGAAACATCCAGCTCCATCCGCCGAAACCGCGCTCCGCCACTCTCTGGGTCCATAACCAGCCACCCCGTACTGGCCGCCCCGAGGACGAGGAGACGCCGATGCCCCCAGGCATCACGACAGACGCGATGACTTCCTGGACGCATTCCGGGCTGCCGGTGACGCTCGCCGCGGACGCACCCGCGCTGTCCGCAGCCAACACCGGCTTCATGCTCATCTGCTCCGCCCTGGTGATGCTGATGACACCCGGCCTGGCCTTCTTCTACGGAGGCATGGTCCGGGTCAAATCCACCCTGAACATGCTGATGATGAGCTTCATCAGCCTCGGGATCGTCACGATCCTGTGGGTGCTCTTCGGCTTCAGCCTCGCCTTCGGCGACGACATCGGCTCCGTCATCGGCTGGAGCTCGGACTTCGTCGGACTGAGCGGCATCGGTGTCACCGAGCTGTGGGACGGCTACACGATCCCCGTATACGTCTTCGCCGTCTTCCAGCTGATGTTCGCGGTCCTCACGCCCGCACTGATCAGCGGTGCGCTCGCGGACCGGGTCAAGTTCACCGCGTGGGCACTGTTCGTCGTGCTCTGGGTGAGCGTCGTGTACTTCCCCGTCGCGCACTGGGTGTGGGGCGCGGGCGGCTGGCTCTTCGAGCTGGGCGTCATCGACTTCGCGGGCGGCACGGCCGTCCACATCAACGCCGGTGCGGCGGCCCTCGGCGTCATCCTCGTCATCGGGAAGCGGGTCGGCTTCAAGAAGGACCCGATGCGCCCGCACAGCCTGCCGCTGGTGATGCTCGGGGCGGGGCTGCTGTGGTTCGGCTGGTTCGGCTTCAACGCCGGTTCGTGGCTGGGCAACGACGACGGCGTGGGCGCGGTCATGTTCGTCAACACCCAGGTCGCGACGGCGGCGGCGATGCTCGCCTGGCTGGCGTACGAGAAGATCCGGCACGGCGCGTTCACCACGCTGGGCGCGGCGTCGGGTGCGGTCGCGGGCCTCGTCGCGATCACCCCGTCCGGCGGCTCCTGCTCGCCGCTCGGCGCGATCGCCATCGGCGTCGTCGCCGGTGTGGTGTGCGCGATGGCCGTGGGCCTCAAGTACAAGCTGGGATACGACGATTCGCTGGACGTCATCGGCGTCCACCTGGTCGGCGGTGTGCTGGGCTCGCTGCTGGTCGGCCTCTTCGCGACCGGCGGCGTACAGTCCGACGCCAAGGGCCTCTTCTACGGCGGCGGCTTCGAACAGCTCGGCAAGCAGGCGATCGGCGTCTTCGCCGTCCTCGCCTACTCCCTGATCGTTTCCGCGCTCCTCGCCTTCGCCATCGACAAGATCATGGGCATGCGGGTCGAGGAGGACGTAGAGGTCTCCGGCATCGACCAGACCGAGCACGCCGAGACCGCGTACGACTTCACGGGAGCGGGCGGCGGCGCAGCCCCCCGTACCCCCGGCAACGGCCCGGTACCCGGCCCGACCGCAGAAGCGAGCAAGAAGGTGGACGCATGAAGCTGATCACGGCGGTCGTCAAGCCGCACCGGCTCGACGAGATCAAAGAGGCGCTCCAGGCCTTCGGGGTCCAGGGCCTGACGGTGACCGAGGCCAGCGGCTACGGCCGCCAGCGCGGACACACCGAGGTCTACCGGGGCGCCGAGTACACCGTCGACCTCGTACCGAAGATCCGCATCGAGGTCCTCGTCGAGGACGAGGACGCCGAGCAGCTGATCGACGTGGTCGTCAAGGCGGCCCGCACCGGCAAGATCGGCGACGGCAAGGTGTGGAGCGTCCCGGTGGAGACGGCGGTCCGGGTACGGACCGGCGAGCGCGGGCCTGACGCGCTGTAACCCTGTCGTACGGAATTGGGAGCTGCTGGGTGACGAGTGTGGAAGAGACCGACGAGAGCAATCCCCCGGGACCCAGCGGCTACGCGGCGGCCCGGCTGCGACTCCTCCAGGAG
>NZ_JBSGZD010000323.1:0-8782 GCF_053610825.1 Streptomyces sp. NPDC054863
CTCGCGTGTCGGGCCCAGCGGCATTCGGTGCGGAGGTCCTCAGGGGACGCGGGGAACTGCGCGACCAGCCTCGACGGCGCCGCAGATGAACGACGGCACCCCGCGGCGCGTCCAGCGAAGCGCTCAGGCTCCGCTGGCTCCCAGCATGTCCTCGCGCTCGACGAGCTTCACGCGGGCGCGGCCCTGCGGTTCGCCGAGTGCCTTCTCCGCGGCGTCCAGCTTGTACCAGCCCTCCCAGGTGGTGAAGCGGACGTTCCGCTCGGCGAGGAAGGCGTCCACGTCCTCCGGGGCGGGCGAGGTCGGCTCGTGCAGACGGCCGTGGGAGAAGTCGTCCAGGAGGTTGGCGACCGTCTCGTTGGCGTCGCCCTTGGTGTGGCCGATCAGGCCGACAGGGCCGCGCCTGATCCACCCGGTCACGTACGTCGACCGCAGGTGCTCGCCGGACTCCTCGACGACCCGGCCGCCCTCGTCGGGAACGGTGCCCGACTTGACGTCCCAGGGCAGCTTGGGCAGCTCGTCGGAGAGGTAGCCGACGGCGCGGTAGACGGCGCCCAGGTCCCAGTCCTTGAACTCGCCGGTGCCCTTGACGTTGCCGGTGCCGTCCAGCGCCGTGCGCTCGGTGCGCAGACCGACGACCCGTCCGTCCTCGCCGAGGATCTCCACCGGGGACTCGAAGAAGTGCAGGAACAGCTTGTGCGGGCGGCTCCCGATGTCGCGGATCGCCCAGTTCTCCAGGGTCTTGGCGACCATGTCGGCCTGCTTGTTGCCGCGCCGGGTGGCGATCGAGCCGTCGTCGTAGTCGATGTCCTCGGGGTCGACGATGACCTCGATGTTCGGCGAGTGGTCGAGCTCGCGCAGCTCCATCGGGCTGAACTTCGCCTGGGCGGGGCCGCGACGGCCGAAGACGTGGACCTCCAGGGCCTTGTTGGCCTTGAGGCCCTCGTGGACGTTCGGCGGGATCTCGGTCGGCAGCAGCTCCTCGGCGGTCTTGGCGAGGATGCGCGCGACGTCGAGGGCCACGTTGCCGACGCCGAGGACGGCGACCTTCTCGGCCTCCAGGGGCCAGGTGCGCGGTACGTCCGGGTGGCCGTCGTACCAGGAGACGAAGTCCGCCGCACCGTACGAGCCGTCGAGGTCGACGCCCGGGATGTCGAGCGCCCGGTCCGCCGTCGCGCCGGTGGAGAAGACCACGGCGTCGTAGAAGGAGCGCAGGTCGTCCAGGCTGATGTCGCCCGGGTAGTCGACGTTGCCGAAGAGGCGGATCTGCGGCTTGTCGAGCACCTGGTGGAGGGCCGTGATGATGCCCTTGATCCGGGGGTGGTCGGGGGCCACGCCGTAACGGATCAGGCCGAACGGGGCCGGCATCCGCTCGAAGAGGTCGATGGAGACTCCGGGCTCGGCCGCCACGGCGGATTTCAGCAGTGCGTCGGCAGCGTAGATCCCGGCAGGGCCGGCTCCGACAATTGCTACCCGCAGGGGGCGAGGCATGTTCAGGTTCCCTTCGAGGGGGGCAGGCGAATCACCGCGAAGCCTAAACTAAGGCAAACCTAAGTCAGTAGCCGGGTCCGGTCTATGACCCCATAAGGCTGGCTTATGGGATCTCAAAGGAACCCGAAAGCCCTCCCCTTCCGCCCCCTGGTGGCCGAATCCTCTTGACTGGATACCCCCCAGGGGTATGGTGAAGTGTATGCGCAGCCGCCGCCACTCAAGCGGCTCGGGACTCCCAGGAGAGCGTCATGAACACAGGACTCAAGATCACGGCCTTCGCCGGTGCCGTTGCCGCGACGTTCGGCGCGGCCTACGGAGTGGGCACGGCGGTCGGCCCCACCGGGACCGACCAGCGGCCCGCGGCGCAGGCCCCGCACGAACGGGACCAGCAGCGCGAGGACCCCGCAGGCGGCGGGCACGAGGCTTCCGGAGCCGGTACCTCACCCGCCGCCGGAGGCCTGCAGATCTCCGAGGGCGGCTACACCCTCGCCCTCGACACCCCGCAGGTCACCGCGGGCTCACGCACCCGGCTCAGCTTCTCCGTCCTCGACGGGAACGGCCGCAAGGTCACCGCGTACCAGCGCGAGCACGAGAAGGAGATGCACTTCATCGTCGCCTCGCGCGACCTGACCGTCTACCGCCACCTCCACCCGACCCGCGCCGCCGACGGCACCTGGAGCACGACGGCCGACCTGCCGGCGGCGGGCGGCTACCGGGCGTTCGCCGACTTCAAGCCCGCGAAGAAGGGCGCCGAGGCGCTCACCCTCGGCGCGGACCTGGCCGTCTCCGGCGCCTACAACCCCGCCCCCCTGCCCGCACCCGCCCGCACCACCGAGGTGGACGGTTACGAGGTGACCCTGGCCGGCGGCCTGAAGCCGGGCAAGAGCGGCGAGCTCAGGCTGAGCGTCGCCAGGAACGGCAGGCCGGTCACCAACCTCCAGCCCTACCTCGGCGCGTACGGCCACCTCGTCGCCCTGCGCTCCGGCGACCTCGCCTACCTGCACGTCCACCCCAACGGCGAACCCGGTGACGCCACCACGAAGCCGGGCCCCGAGGTCTCCTTCTCCGCCACCGCCCCGAGCTCCGGAACGTACCGCCTCTTCCTGGACTTCCAGCACGAGGGCAAGGTCCGCACGGCCGCCTTCACCGTCCGGGCGGGCCAGAGCGACGCGACCGGGAACACGGCCACGACCACGCCTGCCGACCGGCCGGAGGAGGAGAAGGCACCGGGGCACGGGCACTGACCCGCCCCCCTTCCCTCGAACGTGACGCACCTCACCCCTCCGGGCATGGGGTACGGGAAGCGAAAATGTAACACTCGTTCAATCTTGAGCAGATGTTCCATTTACTCGCGATCCCTGAGGCGGTGCCCGACATGGCCAACCCGTACGGCGTCCTGTTCAAGGCTCCCGGCTCGGTGGCCTTCTCCCTCGCCGGGTACCTCGCCCGGCTCCCCGTCGCCATGGCCGGGATCGGCATCATCACGATGCTGTCCGAGATGCGCGGCGACTACGGTCTCGCCGGTGCGGTGTCCGCGGCGTTCACGTTGTCCATGGCCCTGTTCGGCCCGCAGGTCTCCCGCCTCGTGGACCGGTTCGGTCAGGGGCGGATCCTGGTGCCCGCCATGGGCGTCAGCGTGCTCTCGATGAGCGCGCTCCTGCTCTGCGCGCGCTACGGAGCGCCGGTCTGGACGCTCTTCGCCCTCGCCGTCCCGGCCGGCGCCCTGCCCAACATGGCAGCGATGGTCCGGGCCCGCTGGACGCACCTCTACCGTGACGACCCCAAGCTCCACACCGCGTACTCCTTCGAGTCGGTGGTGGACGAGCTGACCTTCGTGGTCGGCCCCGCGGTGGCCGTGACCCTGTGCACCTCGCTCTTCCCCGAGGCGGGCCCGCTGGCAGCGGTCGTCCTGCTGGCGCTCGGCGTGCTGCTGTTCGTACCGCAGAAGCGCACCGAGCCCCCCGTGCTCAGGACCCCGCACACCACGGAGAGCGGCGCGGGCGGCTCGGCCATCCGCATCGGATCCCTCCGGCTGCTCGCCCTCACCCTCGTGGCGGGCGGCGCGATCGTCGGCACGGTGGACGTGGTCAGCGTGGCCTTCGCCCAGGAGCAGGACATGGCGGCCGGAGCCGGCATCGTGATCTCCTGCTACGCCATCGGCTCGGCCCTCTCGGGTCTGGTCTTCGGCACGCTCGCACTGAAGACACCGCTCCCCCGGCTGCTCCTGCTGGGCACGGTGGGCACGGCCCTGACCACCCTGCCCTTCCTGCTGGTCGGCAGCATCTGGGCGCTGGCGGCGGCGGTGTTCGTCTCCGGCCTCTTCTTCTCACCCACGATGATCACCATCATGGGGCTGGTCGAGAGGGTCGTACCGGCCGCCGAGCTCACGGAGGGGATGACCTGGGTGATCACCGGTCTCAGTGTCGGGGTGGCCCTGGGCGCCGCGGTATCCGGCAGCATGATCGACACCCATGGCCCCGCCGGGGGCTTCTACGTCGCGGTCGCGGCCGGTCTCGCCCTCGTACTCCTTGCCCTGGCCGGTTACCGCCCGCTGCTCACCCGGACCCGCGGTTCGGAACCGGCCCCGCCCCGTCCCGAACCGGCCGCGCAGCCGCAGTAGCCAGTAGCCCGAAGGCCTCAGTCCGAAGGCCGTAGTCCGAAGTCCGAAGTCCGAAGCCAGCAGTCGTCACACACCATGTCCGGGAGCATCCATGCAGGAGCAGAACACCGACGGGCGCCGGGCCAAGGGTGAACGGCGCAAGCGGGAACTGATCGAGGCGACGCTCCAGGTGGTCGCCCGCGAAGGCGTCGCCGGCGTCAGCCACCGCACCGTCGCCCGCGAGGCCGGCCAACCCCCCACCGCCGCCGCCTACTACTTCAAGAGCATCGACGACCTGCTGACCGCGGCCCTGACCTCCTGCATGGACGAGGACTCCGCCCGCATGCGGCAACTCGCCGCCGACGGGGACGGGTCGGCCGCCGGACTGCGCGCCCTCGCCCACCGGATGGCCGAAGTGGTGGCCACGCCCGACCTGCTGCTCGCCGAGTACGAGCTCTTCCTCCTGGCCGCCCGCAGGCCCGGCCTCCGCAAACCCACCCAGCGCTGGCTGGCGGCCCTCGCCGAGTTCGCACACGGCTACACCAGCAGTCCCGTACGGATCCAGATCCTCGTCAGCACGATCGACGGCATGCTCCTGCAAGCGCTGCTGACCGACCGGCCACCGACCGCGGACCAGTACGAGGCAGTGCTCCGGGAGATCCTGCTCGCCCCCGGCCCTCCCGGTGACGGCCGATGAGTCCCGGTGACGGCCGATGAGTTTCCGGCTTGCGGCAGGTCCTCCCTCGCAGAGACTGTGATCGAGCGAAGGAGTGACCGTGAACGACGATGTCTGGCCGATGGTGCACACGGAGCGCGCGGCGCTGGCCCAGGACCTCGCTCAGCTCGACGACGAGCGGTGGAGCACCCCGTCGCTCTGCGAAGGATGGACCGTGCACGACGTGGTCGCCCACCTGATCGACACCGCGCGCACGACGCGGCTCGGTTTCGTGTCCGGCATGGTCCGGGCCCGGTTCGACTTCGACCGGCAGAACGCGCGCGGTGTGGAACGCGAGCGTGCCGCCTCGCCGCAGGAGACCTTGGAGCGGCTTCGGCTGGGGGCGCCGCGCTGGTCGCCGCCACCTGCCCCGCTCGACAGCCGGCTCGTCGAGGAGGTCGTGCACGGCGAGGACATCCGCCGGCCCCTGGGGCTCACCCGGTCCTATCCGCAGGAGGCCGTCGTACGGGCGCTGCGCCTGCAGACGCGCACCTCGGAGTCCTTCGGCGGAGCCAAGGAACTGGTCTCCCGTGTCCGGCTCTCGGCCACGGACGCCGACCTGTCGATCGGGCACGGCCCGGAGATCAGCGGAACGGCGCTCGCACTGCTCCTGACCGTCTCCGGGCGCCGGGTCCCGCCGCACGAACTTGCCGGACCGGGAGTCGCCCTCACGCGGTGACCGGCGCCGCCCGAGGACCGGCGCCGCCCGAGGGCCGGCATGGCCCGAGGACCGGCATGGCCCGAGGAGCGGTTTCACGCCGTGTGCGGGCAGGCCGGGTACGTCAAGCGGCCCGCGGCGCCGCCCTGGTAGTACGTGGCCGGGTCGACGGGGGCGATCGGGAGTCCCGTGCGCAGGCGCTCGACCAGGTCGGGGTTGGCGAGGAAGGCGCGGCCGAAGCCGATGAGGTCGGCGCCCCTGCCGGGCCGGCGGTCGGCGGCGGCCCGGTCGGTCTGCTGGGGGCCCACCGGGGCCACCGGGTTTCATGATGAGGGTGCCGGGCCAGGTGCGGCGGAGGGCTACCAGCACCTCGACGAACTGATGGCACGGCACACGTGCCTCGCGCACACCTGAAAGGGCCAAGAGGCCGGCCTACGCCGCCGGATGCGCCTTGGTGAGCGTGCAGACGCCGTCCGCGCACCGGCGCTCCAGACGGCCTCGGGAGACGGTCTGCGCCAGGCCGACCATCCAGCAGGTGGGGCAGCCGCGGAAGGCGATCAGGGCCAACGGGGCCGCCAGCAGGGTGGCCGGTCCGACGGCGGGCACCAGGGCGATCGAGCCGATGATCAACCCGAAGCCGACGGCACCGCGCGCGAGGTGGCGCGGGACGGACCTGCTGGCGAAGTTCGTTGCGGGTGCGGGGGGTTGCGGGGTGGCCCGGGCATCTGGGTGCTGCGCGGGCATCTCGGTGTTCACGGTGGTGAGTCTCCTCCGGCTGGTCGGTCGATGGTCCGAGCAGGTGCTTCGTCCACGGCCTGAGCAGGTGCTCGGCCGGTTGCGGTCAGGGTGTGACGCAGCGCGGCGCGTGCTCTGTGCAGCCGCGACTTCATCGCGGCGTTGCTCAGCCCGAGCGCATCGGCGACGGCCTTGCCCGGCAGGCCCTGTACGTCCCGCATGATCAGGATCTGCCGCTGGTCACGGGGCAGGGCGCTGACCGCGGCCGCGATCCGCTCCACCTCCAGCCCGTGCAGCACCGCGTCCTCGGCGGAAGGTCCCGCGGGCGCCTCCAGCTCGGCCGGCGCCTCGTCGCGCCGCACGACGAACAGCCGTAGCTGCCGCAGGCATTCGTTGCGCACGATCCGGAACATCCACGAGGCGAGCGCGCCCGTGGCCCGCAAGGTGCCGATCTTCCGGTAGAGGATGATCAGCGCCTCCTGTGCCGCGTCCTCGGCGTCCTGCGGCGAGGCGCACAGCGACAGGGCGAACCTGCGCACATGAGGCTGCGACTCCATGACGACGGTGGTGAGCGAAGTGACGTCGCCGTCCTGAGCGGCCTTGATCAGCCGCTCGTCCGGCCAGGGGCCGCGTGGGCTCACGCGCTCTTCCCACTCCTCTTGTAACGCCGCATCAGGTGCCGGCTGCACGCGCCCACGAGCAGGACTCCGACCACGACCAGAACAGTGACCGTCATTGGCGTTTCCTCCCGGTTCCACCGGCCCCGTCGGCCGGTACACACATAGGAGGCGGGGAGGTCGGAAAAGGATTCACCCCCGGCCGAAGGTTTCGAGTTTCTCCTACGGTTCAAGATGGTCGCCCGCCCGCGACGTGCCGGAGACAATCCGAACGGCCGAGCCCGCGGACAGAAAGAGTGTGAACACGTGGCGACCATGACCAAGAATCTTTCGGCACCTTCCCAGGACCGCCCGGTGGTGGTTCCCGTGCTGAACCGACGGCTCTTACTCGCCGTCTCCGCCGGCGTGGGTGTGGTGCTGCTGGCCCTGTCGGGGCGGCACGGATACCACGTCGACGAGCTGTACAACCGGGCGTCGGGGGGGCACCTGGCGTGGGGATACGTCGACCAGCCCCCGCTGGTCTCGCTGATCGCCTGGGCCGAGACCTCCTTGCTCGGCGACACACTGACCGCGCTGCGCGTGGTGCCGGCGCTGCTGGCCTGCGTCGTGGTGTGGGTGGCGGGCCTCACCGCACGCGAACTCGGCGGAAAGGGCGGGGCCCAGGCCTTCGCCGCCGCCGCGACGGGCGCGACGGTCGTCACGCTCAACGCCGGGCACGTACTGACCACCAACATCCCCGACCTCGTCACCTGGGTGACGCTGGGCTGGCTGTTCGTCCGCCTGCTGCGCACCCAGGACACCCGGCTCTGGCTCGCCATCGGCGCGGTCACCGGCGTGGGCATGCTCGCCAAGAACCTCATCGTGCTGCTGGTCATCGCCCTGCTGGTGGGCGTGCTGGCATGGGGGCCGCGCAAGGTCCTGCGCGGTCGGCACCTGTGGCTGGGCGCCGCACTCGCCGCGCTGCTGTCGGCGCCTGCGGTGGTGTGGCAGATCACGCACGGCTGGCCCGCGGTGGAGATGAGCGCCGCGTTGAAGACGGCACTGGGGGCCGACTCCAGGGTCGCGTTCGTGCCGTTCCAGATCCTGCTGATCGGCCTGTTCCTCGCTCCTGTGTGGATCGCCGGGCTGGTGGCCCTGTTGCGCCGCCCGCAGTGGCGGGCGTACCGCTCGGTCGGCCTCGCCTACCTGTTCATGGTGGTGCTGCTGATAGCCATCGGCGGGAAGCCCGAGTACACCGGCGGTCTCCAGCTGGTGCTGCTGGCCGCGGGTTCCGTCGTGGTGGTGGAGTGGGCGAAGACCGCCTTCCGCCGTGCGCTGGCGGGCACCGCCCTGGTGGGCAACGCGGCGATGTCGGCAGTGCTCATGCTGCCGGTGCTGCCCGTCGCGTGGTACGGGTCGAACCCGGTGCTGACGCAACTTGGGGTCTTCCAGCTCGACCAGGCGGCCTGGCCCCAACTGGCCGAGCAGGTCGGCGCCGTGCACCGGAAGCTGTCCCCGCAGGACCGCGCGCACGCCGTCGTCTACGCCAACCACTACGGCCTGGCGGGCGCCCTGGAGCGGTACGGGCCGGACAACGGCCTCCCGAACGTCTACAGCGGACAGAACTCCTACGCGGACTTCGGCAGGCCCGCCGACAACACGGACGTCGTCATCGCGGTCGGCGTGAACCGCAAGACGTTCGGCGCCCTGTTCGCGAGCTGCGAGCCCAGCGGGAAGTTCAAGGTCGACCTGCCCGTCGCCGACCGGAACACCGAGTTCCTGGTGTGCCGCGATCCCCGCGAGTCGTGGGAGCAACTGTGGTCCAAGCTCCGCTGGGTCGGCTTCGCGTGCCCGTACACGGCCGAGGCGATCACCGCCAAGAGTGAGAAGGGCTGCTCGCTGACCTGAGCGGGGGCGGGGCCACGGCCCCTGACCCGAGAAGCCCGGGCCACGGCCCCTGATGCGAAAAGGCCGCGGCCCCCCACCTGAAG
>NZ_JBSGZD010000324.1:0-8765 GCF_053610825.1 Streptomyces sp. NPDC054863
CTTACGTCTCGTACGCCGGTCTTTACGTCTCGTACGCCGGTCTTTACGTCTCGTACGCCGGGGAATCAGCCCGCCAGGCAGCTCGGGCCGAGCAGCACCTTCAGATCGCCGAAGAGCGCCGGATCGGCCGTCACCCGGTGCCGGTCGAGCCGCAGCACGGTCGTCTTGCGCGCACCGAGCAGCTTGATCCGCACCTCGGTGTTGCCCCGGTGGTTCTGGAGGATCTCGCCGAGCTTGCTGATCATCGGCGGGGTGACCTTGACGGTGGGGATGGTGAGAACGACGGGGGCGTTGCTCCCGGCATTCGACAGGTCGGGGACCTGCATCTCCATCGCCACCAGCCGCGGCACGTCCTCGCGCTTGTCGAGGCGGCCCTTGACGAAGACGACCGTGTCCTCGACGAGCTGGGTCGACACCAGCTGGTACGTCGCCGGGAAGAACATGCACTCGATGGAGCCCGCCAGGTCCTCGACGGTCGCGATCGCCCAGGCGTTGCCCTGTTTGGTCATCTTCCGCTGGAGGCTGGAGATGATGCCGCCGACCGTGATGACCGCACCGTCCGCGTGCTCACCGCCCATGAGCTGCGCGATCGCCGCGTCCGCCTTGGCCGTCAGGACGTGCTCCAGGCCGAAGAGCGGGTGGTCGGAGACGTACAGGCCGAGCATTTCCCGCTCCTGCGCGAGCAGGTAGGACTTCTCCCACTCGATGTCGGAGAACTCCACGTCGAGTCCGAAGCCGGGCTCCTCGCTGTCCTCCTCGCCGCCGCCGAAGAGGTCGAACTGGCCCTCGGCCTCTTTCCGCTTGACCTGCACCACGTTGTCGATCATCGGCTCGTGGTGGGCGACGAGGCCCTTGCGGGTGTGCCCCAGCTCGTCGAACGCACCGGCCTTGATCAGTGACTCGACGGTCCGCTTGTTGCAGACGACGGCCTCGACCTTGTCGAGGAAGTCCGGGAAGGAGGAGTACTTCCCCTTCGCCTTGCGCATCCGGATGATCGAGTCCACGACGTTCTGACCGACGTTGCGGACGGCGGTCAGGCCGAAGAGGATCACGTCGTCGCCCTGGGCGGCGAAGTTCGACTCCGACTCGTTCACGTTGGGCGGCAGGACCTTGATGCCCATGCGGCGGCACTCGTTGAGGTAGACGGCCGACTTGTCCTTGTCGTCCTTCACCGAGGTCAGCAGGGCCGCCATGTACTCGGCGGGGTAATTCGCCTTGAGGTAGGCGGTCCAGTAGGTGACCAGGCCGTACGCCGAGGAGTGCGCCTTGTTGAACGCGTATCCGGCGAACGGCACCAGCACGTCCCACAGCGCCTGGATGGCCTGGTCGGAGAAGCCGTTCTTCTTCGCGCCCTCCTGGAAGAGGACGAAGTTCTTCGCGAGCTCCTCGGGCTTCTTCTTGCCCATCACGCGGCGCAGGATGTCGGCCTCGCCGAGCGAGTACCCGGCGACGATCTGGGCGGCCTTCTGCACCTGCTCCTGGTACACGATGAGGCCGTAGGTGAGGCCCAGCGTCTCCTTCAGGGGCTCTTCGAGCTCCGGATGGATCGGCGTGATCTCCTGGCGGTTGTTCTTGCGCTCCGCGTAGTTGGTGTGCGAGTTCATGCCCATCGGGCCCGGCCGGTAGAGGGCCGAGACGGCGGAAATGTCCTCGAAGTTGTCGGGCTGCATCTGGCGCAGCAGCGAGCGCATCGGGCCGCCGTCGAACTGGAAGACGCCGAGCGTGTCACCGCGGCAGAGCAGTTCGAAGGTCTTCGGGTCGTCCAGTTCGAGGGCGAGCATCTCCAGGTCGATGCCCTTGTTGGCCCGGACCATCTTGACGGCGTCGTCCATGATGGTGAGGTTGCGAAGGCCCAGGAAGTCCATCTTGAGCAGGCCGAGCGACTCGCACTGCGGGTAGTCCCACTGCGTGATGGTGACGCCGTCGGTGTGCCGCACCCAGATCGGGGCGTGGTCGACGATCGGCTCGCTGGACATGATCACGCCGGCGGCGTGCACGCCCATCTGCCGGACCAGGCCCTCGACGCCCTTCGCGGTGTCGATGACCTTCCGCACGTCCGGTTCGTTCTCGTACATCCCCCGGATCTCGCCCGCCTCGCTGTAGCGCGGGTGCTTGGGGTCGGTGATGCCGGAGAGGTCGATGCCCTTGCCGAGGACGTCGGCGGGCATCGCCTTGGTGAGGCGGTCGCCCATCGCGTACGGATAGCCGAGGACCCGGGCGGAGTCCTTGATGGCGTTCTTCGCCTTGATCTTTCCGTATGTGCCGATCATGGCGACCTTGTCGGCGCCGTACTTCTCCGTCACGTACCGGATCACCTCGACGCGCCTGCGCTCGTCGAAGTCGATGTCGACGTCGGGCATGGAGACGCGCTCGGGGTTGAGGAACCGCTCGAAGATCAGACCGTGCGTGATCGGGTCGAGGTCGGTGATGCCCATGGCGTACGCGACGATCGAACCGGCCGCCGAACCACGTCCGGGGCCCACCGCGATGCCCTGGTTCTTCGCCCACATGATGAAGTCGGCGACGACCAGGAAGTACCCCGGGAACCCCATCGAGATGATGATGTCCATCTCGTACTCGGCCTGCTTCTGCCGGTCCTCGGGGACGCCGCCCGGGTAGCGGCGCTCCATGCCGGCCCGGACCTCCTCCCGGAACCAGGTGACTTCCGTGAAGCCGTCCGGGATGTCGAACTTCGGCATCAGGTCGCGCTTCTCGAACATCCCGGTGGTGTCGATCTGCTGCGCGACCAGGAGCGTGTTGGCGCAGCCCTCCTGCCAGGCGTCCGAGGAGTCGATGGCGTACATCTCGTCGGTCGACTTGAGGTAGTAGCCGGTGCCGTCGAAGCGGAAGCGGTCCGGGTCGGAGAGGTTCTTGCCGGTCTGGATGCAGAGCAGGGCGTCGTGCGCCGTCGCCTCGTGCGCGTAGGTGTAGTGCGAGTCGTTGGTCACCAGCGGCGGGATGCCCAGCTTCTTGCCGATCTCCAGCAGCCCGTCGCGGACCCGGCGCTCGATCTCGATGCCGTGGTCCATCAGCTCCAGGAAGTACTTGCCCTCGCCGAAGATGTCCTTGTAGTCGGACGCCGCCTGCACGGCCTCGTCGAACTGACCGAGCCGCAGCCGGGTCTGGACCTCGCCGGACGGGCACCCCGTGGAGGCGATCAGCCCCTCGGACCACTTGGAGATCGTCTCCTTGTCCATCCGCGGCCACTTCGTCAGCCAGCCCTCGGCGTACGCGTCCGACGACAGCCGGAAGAGGTTGTGCAGCCCCGTGCTGTTCGACGCCCAGATCGTCTTGTGCGTGTAGCCGCCCGAACCCGATACGTCGTCGCGCTTCTGGTGCGGCTGGCCCCACTTGACCTTCCGCTTGTTGCGCCGGGACTCCGGGGCGACGTACGCCTCGATGCCGATGATCGGCGTGACGCCCGCCTTCTGCGCCGAGTGGAAGAAGTCGTACGCCCCGTGCAGGTTGCCGTGGTCGGACATCGCGATGTGCGACATCCCCATCTGGTTGGCCGCCTCGAACATGTCCTTCAGCCGCGCGGCACCGTCCAGCAGCGAGTACTGGGTGTGTACATGGAGGTGCGTAAAGGGCGGCTTGGTCACGGCGGGGGCCTCCGGTTGCGGGTCGGTGACGAGGGCGTCGGCAGGGATGCCGACGAGAGTGTCGAGCAGTGGCTCGGGCAGGCAGGAAGTGTACTTCTCGGCACTGACAAACCCGGGGTTCCCGAGACTGCGGAGCGACGGGGCACTCAGGGGTACGGTCGTGCGTTGGACGGGTCAGCAGGCCTGTCCACCTTCCCCCGTACACGCACGTACGTCATGCACCAGGAGGCCCCGGCGATGTCGGTTCCGCAGACAGATGCCGCCCAGCGCGGCGAGCAGATTCTCGCCGTGTTCGACACCGCTTTCGGGCAGCTGCTGGCCGCCGACCCGGCCGCCTTCCGGGTCAAGTTCCGGAAGATGGCGGCCTCCGCGTTCGCCTTCTACCGGGGCACCGCCGGCCTGTTCTACGCCGACCAGGAGCGCGAGCAGAACGCGGGCCCGTACCTGGACGAGCGGACCTCCCGGGTGTGGATCCACGGCGACCTGCACGCGGAGAACTTCGGCACGTACATGGACGCCGAAGGCCGCCTGATCTTCAACGTCAACGACTTCGACGAGGCGTACGTCGGCCCCTTCACCTGGGACCTCAAGCGCTTCGCCGCCTCCATCGCCCTCATCGGCTACCAGAAGGCGCTCGGCGACGAGCAGATCGGCGACCTGGTGCGGGTGTACGCCGCCGCCTACCGCGAGCGCATCCACCAGCTCGCCACCGGCGCCAAGAACGACGAGGTGCCGCCCTTCACGCTGGACACCGCGCAGGGCCCGCTCCTGGACGCGCTGCGCGACGCCCGCGCGCTGACCCGGTTCGGCCTGCTCGACTCGATGACCGAGATCCGCGACTTCGAGCGGCGCTTCGCCGCGGGCGGCGGCTCCATCGACCTCGACGCCGCCACCCGGTACAAGGTCCTCGCCGCCTTCGACGGCTACCTGGAGACGCTGCCCGAGTCGTCCCTGACCCGCCCCGACTCCTACCGCGTGAAGGACGTCGTCGGGCGCCGCGGCATCGGCATCGGCTCGGCGGGCCTGCCCTCGTACAACATCCTCCTGGAGGGCAACAGCGACGCCCTGGAGAACGACGTGATCATCTACATGAAGCAGGGCCAGACCCCCGCGGTCTCCCGGCACATCACCGACGCCGCCGTCCGCGACTACTTCCAGCACGAGGGCCACCGCACGGTCATCTCGCAGCGCGCCCTCCAGGTGAACGCCGACCCGTGGCTCGGCTGGACCGAGCTGGACGGGCAGGGCCAGCTCGTCGCCGAGGTGTCGCCGTACGCGGTCGACATCGACTGGTCGGACATCGACGAGCCCGACGAGATCGCCGCCGTCGTCGCCGACCTGGGCCGGGCCACGGCCACCATGCACTCGGCCGCCGACGACGAGAGCGGCCACTCCCTGGTGCCGTTCTCCACGGAGCGGGCCATCGACGCGGCGATCGCCGCCGACGAGGACGGCTTCGCCGACCTCCTGGTCGACTTCGCGCACAGCTACGGCGCGCGGGCGCGCGCCGACCACCAGATCTTCGTGGACCTGTTCCGCAACGGTCGCATCACAGGTCTGTAGCCCTTTCCGCATCCTTAGAGGGCCCTTATCCGGGGCCGTGGGACACTCACCCCGATGGGCATATCCAGGACTCCGCTGAGAACCTTGCGGGCAGCACTCTTCACGGCACTCGTCGTGACGCTGTCCGTGGGTTCGCACGTGCTGCTGTCCGGAGCCCCGCTGCCCCCGCTCGCGGTCGCCCTCCTCGGCGCCGCCGTGTTCGCCCTGGCGTACGCACTCGCCGGGCGGGAGCGCGGCTTCGCACCGATCGCCGCCCTGCTCGTCCCGCTGGAACTGGCGGCGGACACCCTCTTCACCACCGGACAGCACGTCTGTTACGGGCCCTCCGGCGGGCCCGTCGCCGGTGCGTTGCGCTCCGTCGGGCTCGACGTGCTCTGCGGCGGGACGCCGGTCGGCACCCCCTTCGGCACCACCCCCTTCGTCCACGCCGGAGCGCAGGAACGCCTCTCCGACCTGCTCGCCTCCCCCGACCCCGCGCTCCCCTGGCTGCTGCTCGGGGCGCACGTGGCGGTCGGGCTGCTGGCCGCCCTGTGGCTGCGGTCCGGCGAGGTGGCCCTGGCGGGTCTGATCCGTACGGCCGCCGTGGGCGCCTTCCGGCCGCTGCTGCTCGCGGTCGCCTCCGCGACGGGTGTTTTCCCGGTACGGGGCCCCGGGCGCGCCGCGCTGTGCCGCGACGCCGCCGAGGTGTTGCGCAACCGGCTGCTGGTGCACTCCGTGGGCCGGCGCGGGCCGCCCGCCGCCGGGCTCGTCCTCGCCGCCTGAGCCCCGCCGTACCTGCGTCCTGCGCACGTCCGCCGGGCCGGGCATTCCCCACACGGCAGTCCAGTACCCACGGAGTTGGAACGATCATGAGCGCACGCAACAACCAGGCGAACAAGCAGGCGGCCCGCGAGCGGCTGAAGGCGGAGCGCGAGCGGCAGGCCAAGAAGGACAGGACCAAGCGGCAGATCATCGTCGCCGGGTCGGTCGTGGCCGTCCTCGCGATCGCCGGCGGCGTCGGCTACGCCGTCGTCCAGGCCAACAAGCCGAAGGCCTGGGAGGCCGCCGCGGAGGCCACGGTCACCAAGCCCGCCAACACCTCGGGCGAGAACGGCACCACGGTCGTCGTCGGCAAGGCCGGCGCGAAGAAGACCCTGGAGCTGTACGAGGACCCGCGCTGCCCGAGCTGCGCCGGCTTCGAGCAGGCGAACGGCGAGCAGATCAAGAAGGACGTCGACGCCGGCAAGTACAAGATCCAGTACATCGGCGCCACGTTCATCGACAACATGGCGGGCGGCGAGGGCTCCAAGAACGCGACGAGCGCGCTGGGCGCCGCGCTGAACGTGAGCCCGGAGGCGTTCCTCGCGTTCAAGGGCGCGCTGTACTCGCAGGCCAACCACCCCGAGGAGACCGTCGACAAGTTCGCCGACGACAACTACCTCATCAAGATCGCCGACCAGGTCCCGGCGCTCAAGGGCAACAAGAAGTTCCAGGACGCGGTCAAGGGCGGCACCTACGACGCGTGGGCGCTGAAGATGTCGGCGAAGTTCGACAAGAGCGGCATCAAGGGCACCCCGAGCCTGAAGATGGACGGCAAGACGGTCGTCAAGGAGGGCACCGACAGCGCCCCGATGGCACCGGCGGACTTCAAGGCGGCACTCGACAAGGCCCTCAAGGCCTGACGCTCCCTCAGGAGGGCCTGAACGCCTGGTCAACGGGTGGGTGAACATTTGGACGTTCACCCACCCGAACGGCGTACTGATCAGTAATGTGATCCGCCGTGACCAGTCAATTCACTCCTGCCACGGGTGTCCCCAGCGCCACACGGACCCCGTCCCGCCGCACGGCTCTCAGAGCCGCTGCCGCCACCGTCGCCGTTCCCGCCTTCATCGGCGCCACAGCCCTCCCCGCTGTCGCGGCAACCGCGTCCGCCACCGCCCCCGCCTTCCTGCACGGCGTGGCCTCCGGCGACCCGCTGCCCGACGGCATCCTGCTCTGGACCCGCGTCACCCCGGCCCCCGAGGCCACCCCCGGCTCCGGCCTCGGCCAGGACACGGCCGTCGGCTGGGAGGTCGCCGAGGACAAGGACTTCGGCCGCGTCGTCGCACGGGGGACGACGACCGCCTCCGCCGCCACCGACCACACCGTCAAGGTCGACGTAAGGGGCTTGCGCCCGGAGACCGCCTATTACTTCCGCTTCTCCTGCGGCGATACGTTCTCCCCGGCCGCCCGCACCCGCACCACCCCGGCCGCCGACTCCGCCACCGCCGGGGTCCGCTTCGGCGTGGTGTCCTGTGCCAACTGGGAGTCCGGCTACTTCTCCCCGTACCGCCATCTCGCGGCCCGCGCCGACCTGGACGCGGTCCTGCACCTCGGCGACTACCTCTACGAGTACGCGTCGGGCAGTTACCCCGAGCCCAAGTACGTCGTGCGGCAGCACGAGCCGCGACACGAGATCGTCTCGCTCGCCGACTACCGCACCCGGCACGGCAAGTACAAGACGGACCCCGACCTCCAGGCCCTGCACCACAGACACCCGGTGGTGGCGATCTGGGACGACCACGAGTTCGCCAACGACGCCTGGTCGGGCGGCGCCGAGAACCACACCCCGGGTGCCGAGGGCGACTGGGCGGCCCGCGTGGCCGCCGCCAAGCAGGCCTACTTCGAGTGGATGCCGGTCCGCGCCTCCACCGCCGGCACCGTCTACCGCCGTCTGCGCTGGGGCAAGCTGGCCGACCTGCACCTCCTGGACCTGCGCTCCTTCCGCTCCCAGCAGGCGGCGGTCGGCAGCGGCAAGGTCGACGACCCGGACCGTACGCTCACCGGCCGCGCCCAGCTGGACTGGCTGAAGTCCGGACTGGCCGCTTCCGACGCCGCCTGGAAGCTCGTCGGTACGTCCGTGATGATCTCTCCGGTCGCCTTCGGGTCCGTACCCGCGCACCTCCTGGAGCCGATGGCCGAGCTCCTCGGCCTGCCCAAGGAGGGCCTCGCGGTCAACACCGACCAGTGGGACGGCTACACGGACGACCGCAAGGAACTCATCGGGCACCTGCGGGACCGCTCCATCGGCAACACGGTCTTCCTCACCGGCGACATCCACATGTCGTGGGCCAACGACGTGCCGGTGAAGGCCGCGACGTACCCGGCGTCGGGCTCCGCGGGCGTCGAGTTCGTCGTCACCTCGGTGACCTCCGACAACCTCGACGACATCCTGCACGTCGCCCCGCAGACCGTCTCACTGGTCGCGGCGACCGCCGTCAAGGCCGCCAACCGCCACGTGAAGTACGTGGACATGGACTCGCACGGCTACGGCGTCCTGGACGTCACCGCCGAGCACTCGCAGATGGACTACTACGCGGTCTCCGACAAGACCCGCCAGGACGCCACGAGTACGTGGCGCAGGTCCTACCGGACTCTGTCGGGCACACAGCGGGTGGAGCGGGTCCACCAGCCGGTGCGCTGACCGCGCCCCGTCAGGAGCGCGGGGAACTGCGCGAGCAGTCACCCACGAGCCGCGCGGCCAAGGGCTTCGGGTGAAGCCAAGGGCTTCGGGCGAAGGGGCGGGACAGGGGGGCCGCCCCCCGCGGGGCCCCCCCGGTGCCCCCCCGCGGGCCCCCCCGA
>NZ_JBSGZD010000325.1:0-8742 GCF_053610825.1 Streptomyces sp. NPDC054863
GCTCTTCGGTAACTGCGACGTCGTCGCGAGCGACCCGAAGTTCGTCGTGCTGCGCGCCGTCAAACGCTGAGACCCGTCAGCCGTCGGTCTCCAACGACGCGAAGTCGCCGGACAGGGCCGCGGCCGTACGCAGATACGGCGCGGCTTCCACGCGGCGCCCCTGACGCTCCAGGGTGCGGCCCAGCATCAGCTGCGCGTAGTGCTCGACGGGGCAGTCCGCCAGCACCGCGCGCAGCTCGGTCTCGGCCTTGGCCAACTGGGCGGAGTGGTAGTACGAGCGGGCCAGCAGCAGCCGCGGGGCGGTCAGCCGGGGAGACTCGTCGACCAGCACGCGCAGGATGCGCGCCGCCTTGTCGTACTCCTTCGAGTCGAAGAACAACCGCGCGCGGTCCCAGCGTTCGGCCTCGCCGCCCTGCTGGTAGTACGCGTCGTTGAGATTCACCTGCACGTTCACCGCTGCTCCGTTCCGCCTGCCGTGCCGCCGGCCCTTCCGGCTGCTCACCCCCTCCAACACCCCGAAGTGGTTGAACATTCCACGATGGGGTGAGGGCTGGGGGCGGCTGGTGAGGGCTGGAGGGGCGGCTACTGAGCCGCCGTCGCCGCGGGGATGTCGACGCGGGCGGCCCTGCGGGCGGGCCAGAGCGAGGCGAGCAGTGCTCCCGCCAGGGCGAGCAGCACACCGAGGGCGAGGCGTCCCCAGGGCAGCACCAGTGTGTAGCCCACGACGCTCTCCTGGAGGGTGCGGCCGAGCGCCCAGCCCAGGAAGACGCCCAGGACCGTGCCGACGGCCGCGCCCAGCGCCCCGACGAGCAGGGCCTCCAGCCGGATCATCCGGGTCACACCGGCCCGGTCGAGACCGATGGCGCGCAGTGTGCCGATCTCCTTGCCGCGTTCGAGTACGGACATCGCGAGGGTGTTGGCGATGCCCAGCGCGGCGATCACGAGGGCCATGCTGAGCAGGGCGTAGAAGACGTTGAGCTGGTCCCCGATGCCGCTGGTGTCCTCGGCCGCGATGCTCTCCCTGTCGAGGACGGCCAGGGCGGGGTTGTCGCCGAGGGCGCGGGTGACGTCCGCGCGCGCGGCCCTGCCGGGGCCGCCGTCGGTGGCGACGAGGATCGCGTGGGTGCTCGGGGCGGAGTCGTAGCGGGCGACGAGGGAATCGGGCGCGGTGATGCTGGGCGTCAGGTCGCTCTGCTCGTCCGCCCGGTAGACGGCGCCGACGGTGACGCTGCCCTGCTTGCCGTTCCGCTCCAGGGGGAGGCGCTGGCCGACCTTCCAACCCGCGGCTTCCGCCTTGAAGTCGGCCACGGCGATCCGCCCCTCGGCGAGGCTGTCGAGAGAGCCCTCGACGACGTCGTACCGCAGCAGCCGGCCGATGGTGGCGGGGTCGACGCCGGTCAGTACGGCAGTGGTGGTGCCCAGCTCGTACTGGGTCGACTGGTTGAGCGGGCTGTACGTGGCGCCCGGCAGCCTCTTGAGGGGCTCGGCGGTCGCGGGGGTCATGCGCTGGCCGCCCGCCGGGGCCTTCACCACGTAGTCGGCGGTGAAGGCGTCGGTGGTCGCGCGTTCGAGGTACTGGGCGGCGGAGGCGCCGAGGACGGACAGGCCCGAGGCGAGCGCGAGGGCGATGGCGAGCGCCGCGGCGGTGGCACCGGTACGGCGGGGGTCGCGCACGGTGTTGCGGGCGGCGAGATCGCCGTGCACCGGGCTCAGCCGGAGCAGCAGCGGCCGGAGCAGAGCGACGAACGGCCGCGACAGCAGCGGAATCAGACCGATCGCGCCGAGCAGGGCGAGGGCCGCACCGAGACCGATGACGGTCCGGGCGTCGTCCCCGGCGCCGAGCGCCCCGTACAGCACGCCGCCGACGCCGACGAACACCAGCGCGGCGCTGAACCGGCTGCGCGGCGAACCGGCCCGCGCGGGCGCCGTGTGTTCGGCCGCACCGAGTGCGGCGACGGGCGGGATGGCCATGGCCCTGCGGACCGGAATCCATGCGGCGGCCACGGGCAGGGCGGTGCCGACCAGCATCGAGACCAGCACGGTCACCGGGGTGAGGACCAGCGGGGCGGCCGGGGCGTCGTCGGCGGCGAAGAGCGTCTGGAGCAGGGCGGCGACGCCTGTCCCGGCGGCGAGACCGGCCACCGAGGCGAGCACACCGACGAGGAGCGACTCGGTCAGCAGAATGCGGCGCACCTGCTGACGGGTGGCGCCGACGGCCCGCAACAGGGCCAGCTCCCGGGTGCGCCGGGAGACCAGCATGGTGAACGTGTTGGAGATGAGGAAGGTGGCGACGAACAGGGCGACCGCGGCGAAGCCCACCATGATCTGGCTCATGGTGTCGCTGTCGCTGGAGGCGAGGTTGGCCTGCAGCCGGGCGAGCTGGGCTCCGGTGACCGCGCTGGTGTTCCTGGGCAGCACCCGGTCGACGCGGTCGCCGAGCCCGATCACGTCGGTGCCGGGAGCGGCCGTGATCTCGATGTTCGTGTACTGGCCGGGCCGCAGGAACAGCCGCTGTGCGGTGGCATTGCCGAACAGCGTCAGGCTGCCTCCGGGGGTGAGCTTGGACCCGTCCGTACGGAAGAAACCGGTGAGCCGGTAGGAGCCGGCGCCGGTGTTCGTACCGACGCGCACGGTGTCGCCGACGCGATATCCGGCCTCGGCGGCACTGGCCTCGTCGAGGGCGACCGTGCCGTTGCCGGTCGGGCCCGCACCCTGGACGAAGTCGTAGGCGGGGTCCGATCCCTGCGCGTTCGGGGCGAAGTTGCCGCCCCTGCGGAACTCGCCGGTGCCGAGCAGTTTGCCCTCGCGGTCGGCGACGGCGGCGAAGCCGCTGACGCGGCCCGCGGCGGCGCCGACGCCGGGGAGCTTCGCAAGAGCGGCCGTGGTGCTGGCATCGAGGGTTGCGGGCGGGGCACCGGGGACGGTGTCGGGTGCGACGTTGAGGGAGATGCGGTCGTAGCCGGCGGTCGCCCGGTCGACAGCGGCCTGCTTCAGGCTGTCGCCGTGGACGAGGCTGCCGGAAATGAAGGTGACCCCGAGCATGACCGCGAACGCGGTCATCAGCAGGCGGGCCTTGTGCGCGAAGACGTTGCGCAGGGCGGTACGGAACATGGGCTGCGGATCCTGGGATGAGGGCTCGGCGGAGGCGAGCGGATGGCCGGGTTCGGTTCCGGGGAAGCGGGCGGCGGGGCAACTGGCCGGTGCCGGAGTGAGGGCGGGTCGGCCGGTGGGTGGCCGGGGCGAGGGGTGGTCGGCTGGCGCGTGGCCAGGGTCAGGAGTGGTCGGCCGGTGGGTGGCCGGGGCCAGAGGCGGTCAGCCGGTGCGTGCCTGGGGTGGGGAGGGGCAGCCGGTGGGTGGTCGGGGTGAGGGGTGGTCAGTTGGTGCGTGGCCGGGTGTCGAAGGCCTTCATCCGGTCGAGGACCCGGTCGGGCGTGGGCCGCGTCATCTCGTCGACCAGCCGGCCGTCGGACAGGAAGACCACACGGTCGGCATATCCGGCGGCGACCGGATCGTGGGTGACCATGACCACGGTCTGGCCCAGCTCCCGCACCGAGTCCCGCAGGAAGCCGAGGACTTCGGCCCCGGCGCGGGAGTCGAGATTGCCGGTCGGCTCGTCGCCGAAGACGATCGCGGGGCGGGACACCAGCGCCCGGGCCACCGCGACGCGCTGCTGCTGCCCGCCGGACAGCTCGCCGGGACGGTGGCCGAGCCGGTCCGCGAGGCCGACCATGGAGACCACGCGGTCCAGCCACTGCCGGTCGGGGCGACGGCCCGCGATCGTCGTCGGCAGCGTGATGTTCTCCAGCGCGGTCATCGTCGGCAGCAGGTTGAACGACTGGAAGATGAACCCGACCCGGTCCCGGCGCAGTGCGGTGAGCTGCCGGTCGTTGAGCGTGCCCAGCTCGGTGGTGCCGATGCGGACGGAACCGGAGCTGAACGAGTCGAGTCCGGCGGCACAGTGCATCAGCGTGGACTTGCCGCAGCCGGAAGGGCCCATGATCGCGGTGAACTCGCCCTCCCGGAAGGAGATGCAGACCCGGTCCAGGGCGACGACACGGGTGTCCCCGCTGCCGTAGACCTTGGACAGGTCGGTGACGGCGGCGGCGATTCCGGTGGCCGGGTGCGGTGCGAGCGTGTCGAGGGGTGTGGCGGTCACGAGGGCTCCTCTTCGGGTGCGGAACGGTGCACTCCGAAGGGTGTCCGGGGAACGTATCGGGGCCTGGGCCGTCGTGTATCGGCGCCCGCGCCGCTTCGTATCGGTTATGTACGACGCGGGCGGTCAGGTGTGTACGACGCGGGCGGTCAGGTGTGTACGACGCCGGCGGTCAAGTGCGTGTGACCCGGGCCGTCGGGCCGCTACGGCCGGACCGGCAGGCGCAGGGTGGCGACCGCGCCGCCGTCCGGGGCGTTCTCCAGGCGCAGTTCGGCGCCGAGGAGCAGGGCCTGGCCCAGTGCGATGGTCAGGCCGAGGCCGTGGCCCGAGCCGCGTTCCGCCGCGCCCGTGTGGAAGCGGCGCGGGCCGTGGAGCAGCAGGTCGGAGGGGAAGCCGGGGCCGTGGTCACGTACGACCACGGTGTGACCTTCGACGGTGACCCGTACCGGTGCGCCTCCGTGCCGGTGGGCGTTGACGACGAGGTTGCTGACGATCCGTTCGAGGCGGCGAGGGTCGGTTTCCACGGTCTGCCCGGTGTCCATGCCCGGCTCGTCCCCCTCGCCCCGGCCGGTGTCCACGAAGGTGATGCCCGTGTCGAGGCCGGTGCGCCCCACCGCCTCGGCGACGACCGCGCCGAGCGGGACCCTGGCGCGGACCGGTTGTTCGGCGCCGGCGTCCAGCCGGGAGATCTCCAGGAGGTCCTCGACGAGGCCGCGCAGATCACGGACCCGGGCCCGGAGCAGATCCTCCGTCTCGCCGGGCGGCAGCAGGTCGGCGGCGACCAGCAGCCCGCCGACAGGGGTGCGCAGTTCGTGCGCGACGTCCGCGGTGAACCGGCGCTCGGTGCGCAGCCGCCGGCCGAGGCTGTCCGCCATCAGGTCGACGGTGGCGGCGATGTCGGCCACCTCGTCACCGCCCTTGGTGGGCCCGGTACGGGCGTCCAGGTCACCGGCGGAGATCCGGCCCGCGGTCTCGGAGACCCGCCGCAGCCGACGGCCGAGGAGCCCGGCTCCGCAGACCGCCAGGGGAGTGGCCGCCGCGAGCGTGACCAGAGAGGCCACCACCATGGTCAGGTCCAGCCGGTGCAGCCCGTACAGCTCCGAGCTCATGTTGACCCGGAGGGCCAGTACCCGACCGCCCGGACCGCCGACCCGCTGGGCGGCCCAGACGCTCGGGCCCACGTTCCCCTCGACGTGTTCGTCGTAGGCCGTGTGCCGGTCGTCGTCGGCCGGTTGCCGCAGCGCGGTGGGCAGGTCGGCCGGATCGAGCTCGGCGCCGTCGACGAGGGTGCCGGTGCGCCGGTAGGTGTCCGCGGCCGAGTACAGCGAGTTGAAGGCCCGTGCCTCGGCCCGGCTGCGGATGTCCTGCGCGGTCCACACGTGCACCAGCACGCCCACCGCCGCCGCGACCAGACAGGCCGTGGCCGCGGCCAGTGCGGCGATCTTCCAGCGCAGCGGAACGCGGGCCGGCCTCCGCAGGCGGAAGGCGTGCCCCGGGCGGTGCCCGCGGAACGGTCGCACCGCCCTCAGCGCCTGAGCTTGTAGCCGAAGCCGCGGACCGTCTCGATCCGGTCCCGCCCCAGCTTGCCGCGCAGCCGCTGCACGCACAGGTCCACGACCCGGCTGTCGCCGTCCCAGCCGTACTCCCACACGTCCCGCAGCAGGGTGTGCCGCTCCAGCACGATGCCCGGGTGGGCGGCGAACTCCAGGAGCAGCTTCAGCTCGGTCGGGGTCAGTGCCACCGGGCTTCCCGAGACCCGCACCTCCAGGCCGCCGGTGTCGATGGTCAGGTCCCCGAAGACCAGCAGGCCGCCTTCGGGCGGCGGGGGGCCGTCGCCTGCGGCGCGTCCGGCCCCGGGGGCGGGCGCGTAGGTCGCCCGCCGCAGCAGCGAACGGATGCGTGCCACGAGCACGTACGTATCCACGGGCTTGACCACGTAGTCGTCCGCACCGGCTTCGAGCCCGGCGACGACGTCGAGGCCGTCGCCGCGGGCGGACATCATCAGCACCGGCACCAGGCTGCTCTCGCGGACCCTGCGGCACAGGCCGATGCCGTCAAGGCCGGGCAGCATCACGTCCAGGATCAGCAGGTCGAAGCTTTCGTCGCGGAAGAGCTCAAGGCCCGACAGCCCGTCGGCCGCGGCCGTCACCCGGTAGCCGTAGCGCTCAAGGGCAACGGCGAAGGACCGGCGCATCAGGTCGTCGTCCTCGACCAGCAGCACGCGGACGGGTTGCGACGAGGCCGGGGCCGGGGTGGGCGAGGACACGGGTGGATGACTCCTGTTTCGTACGGTCGTGTGGCACGGGCTCCCGTGCGCACGCACGTGCGGAAGGAGACCCGACAGGAACGATATGGCAGAAATCAGGCACGGCACTGACCCGGCGGCCCGGCGCACGGAACGGATGAACGACCAAGCGCTCCCCGATACCCAGCCGATACAGAACCGGCCGGCCCGGCGGTCCGGCACCCGGGCTGCCGCGCGCGACCGGTGCCCCCGGCGTCCGACCGGCAGGCCCGCTGCCACGGTGTTCGTCGCTGCTGGTGACGATATGCCGTCTTCTGCCGGTTTCGGCATGGCTCGTTACGTTCGGCGGACGGAGCGCGGCCGGGAGATCGCCGGGCCCCTCGCGCTGGGGTGCCTGACCGCCGTAGCCTGGCTGGCGTTTGCGTTGCTCGTCGACCTTGCGGTGGCACGGCGCGACCGCCACAGGAGGAGTCCGCGGTGACCCCCGACGAGTCCGGTCGGCTCGCAGCCCTGTTCCTGAAGTCCGCACACGAAACACCGGACCGCGTCGCGGATCGGGACGGCGGTGGTGCGATGACCTACGCCGAGGTCGCCGCGGCGGCATCGGACCTGGCCGCCCGGCCGCGAGGCGCGCCCTGCACGGCACATGCGGCGGACCATGGGAGGGTGTGAACCTGTGTCGCGAAGCACGGTGAGAGCGAACGAGCTGCTGGCCGAGCACGAGGTCGGACTGTTGACCCGTGCACTCCTGGAATGGGGCGGTCCCGCACACTGCAGCGATCAACTCGCCGTCGGCATGGGGTTCACCGGCGCGCAGGATCTGCTCGACCAGTGCCAAAGGCTCCGGCACGCACTCGGTGAAGACGCTCCACTCAGCGCAGCGGACTGGGCACGGACACTGCTGGCCACGGAGATCGTCTTCGTGAGCGACCTCGCTGGTTCGGGCGTCGAATGGTCAACGACCACGGGCCACGACGACGAAGCGACGATCAGGATGCTCCGGGTGATTCAGCGGAAGCTGGCTCGAACCGTCAGTCCCTACTACGGAAAGCGACCGAGCGAGTAGCTCATGGGGCAGCTCCGTCCGCTTCCACGACTCGAAGATCTCGCTCGACCGCTCCCCTCCGGCTGCACCCGGCCCGGCTGGAGACCTGACACCGTCCGCCGAGAAATGTGCGCAGGTCAGCGCACCCTCCCACGCGGTTTCAGAGGCACCGGCGGGAGTTCGGGAGCCGGCAGGGGAGCACCGTCGTACCCCTTCACCTCACCGAAGCGGGAGCCCGTCATCCAGTCCGCACGCGCCTGGGCGATCTCCTCGCCTGAACGGCCGATGAAGTTCCACCACATGACGATCTCCCGCTCGAAGGGCTCGCCGCCCAGGAGCATCAGTCCCGCGTCGGACTCGGCACGCAGCGGCAGTTCGGTGCGTCCGCACCCGAGGTAGAGCATCGAGCCGGGAACCACCGGCACTCCGTCCACCTGCGCCTCGCCGGACATGGACAGCACGGCGTACTCGAAGTCCGGGTCGAGGGGGAGGGACGTCCGTGTGCCGCGCGCCAGGGCGAGGTCCGCGCCGACGATCGGGGAGTAGGTCGTGCCGGGTGATGTCGCACCGTCGAGCTCGCCCAGGATCACGGTGGCCGTGAGGCCGGGGGCGGTCACCGTCGGCAGGTCCGCGTGGTGCTGGAAGTGCGGTTCGACGTCGCGGTGGGCGTCGGGGAGGGCGACCCAGAGCTGGGCGCCGTGCAGCAGCCTGGCGTGGGGCCTCGGGCTCTCCTCCGAGTGGCTGATGGCGCGGCCGGAGGTCATCAGGCCGAGTTCGCGCGGGCGGACGGTGGCGAGGCTGCCGGTGCTGTCACGGTGCAGGACCTCGCCCTCGTGCAGCCAGCTGACGGTCTGCAGGCCCATGTGCGGGTGCGGCGGGACCTGCATGCCGGGCTCGTCGGCGATGTCGTCGGGACCGTAGTGGTCGACGAAGGCCCAGGCGCCGACCATCCGGCGGCCCAGGTTGGGCAGCAGGCGCCGTACCTCGGTGGACTCGCCGAGCTGTACGCGGCGGGGCGAGAGGAGTTCGCGTACGGGTTCCGCCGCGACGAAACCGCGACCGCCGCACAGGGAGGGGGTGCTCTGACGATCAAGATTGCTCATGGCGTCAACGTAACGCCCGCGCGCGTGGAATGGAGCGCCCGCGCGCGTGGAATGGAGCGCCCACGCGCGTGGAATGGAGCGCCCACGTGCGTCGAACGAGGCGGTCGCACACGTCGCACGGAGCGTCCGTGATCGTCGGGCGGAGCGTCCGTGACCGTGACCGTCGGGCGGAGCGGCTGCCGGGACAGGATCGGCC
>NZ_JBSGZD010000326.1:0-8688 GCF_053610825.1 Streptomyces sp. NPDC054863
GGGCATTGCTCGGCAGTCGAACAGCCGTACTTTAGGGCGGGGTTGTCCCGGAATGTCGACGGGACTGTAACAGCGGTTAGAGGCAGGGGTCGGCGCGGGCAAGTCCTCGGCATGAACAACAACACGCACCCCCAGGCACCGGGCACCCCGCAGGGACAGAACTCCGCGCAGGAGCAGACGGCCCCGGCGCAGGCGGTCCCCCAGGTGCACATCGCCCAGCAGCCGCGCGGAGGTTCGCCCCGCGCCGAGGCTCCCCGCCCCCTCCCCCTCGGTCGCCTCCCGCACGTCCAGCGGCGCGTTCTGACGACTGCTCAGTTGCGTGAGCAGGGAGTGACGGCGGCCGGGGCGTCCTCGCAGTGCGGGCCGGGCGGGCCGTGGCAGCAGCTGCTGCCGGGGGTGTTCGTGCTGCACCAGGGCCCGCCGACCAGCGAGGAGCGGCTGCACGCGGCGCTGCTGTACGCGGGGCGTCCCGGGCGGGACGACAGCGAGGCGGTCGTCACCGGGCTCGCGGCCCTCGCCCTGCACCGGTTCTCCTCCGCGCCGCCGCTGACCGCGCTCACGCAGATCGACGTCATGGTGCCGAGGACGCGGCGGCTGCGCTCCACCGGATGCGTGCGGATCGTGCGGGCGCACGCACTGCCCGGCACCCAGATCATCACCGGACTGCCGGTGGCCCCGGTCGCCCGGGCGGTCACCGACGCGGTGGCGCATCTGACGGACGCGGACACGGTGCGGCGGCTGCTGACCGAGGCGGTGGGCGGCGGCCACTGCGAACCGGCCGCGCTCGTACGGGAGTTGAACATGGCCCGGCTGCTGACACGGCCCCATGTGCAGGACGCCGTGGACTCGATCCTCGCCGAGTGCCGCTCGATCGCCGAGGAGCGGCTGTACGAGATGGTCCGCTGCTACGGCCTGCCGGACCCGCTGTGGAACGTGGACCTGCGGCTGCCGGGCGGCCCGCACCTGGGCGGCGTCGACGCGTTCTGGCCGGACCAGTCGGTGGCCGTCGAGCTGGACACGCGGGCGCCGCGCCAGGACGAGGACGCGCTCTGGTCGGAGTACACGCGCAAGCGGGAGCACCTGGAGCGGCTCGGCATCACGGTCGTACACCTCACTCCGAGGAAGCTGCGCGAGGCGATGGACCAGCAGGCGGCCGTGGTCCGGACGGCGCTGATGGCGTCCGCCGACTGCGACCCGGCCGCCTACGTGGTCGTACTGCCCCGCTGAACTCCCGCGCGCCTCGGCCTACTTGGGGCAGAACTCGGCTTCGAACACCGAGCCCGTGTCCCCGCTGCTCCAGTCGCCGTTGAGGTTCAGGGCGAGCGACTGCCGGCCGTCCCCGGTCGTGCCCGCCTGGGTGATCGAGCCGTGGATCCCGCCGGGGTGGCCCCAGACCGCCTTGCCGCAGGACAGCTTCTGCTCGAAGATGCCCAGTCCGTACCCCACGCCCGGAGCCTTCTCGCTGATCGGGACGGTGGTCTTCATCTCTTTGAGCTGCTGCTGCGGCAGGAGCCCGCCGGTGAGCAGGGCGCGGTAGAAGCGGTTGAGGTCGGCGGTGCTGGAGACCATGGCGCCCGCGGCGCCCGCGAAGGTCGGGTTGAGTTCGGTGATGTCGTACTTCTTCGTGGCGGCCGGGTCGGTGGAGAACTTGGTGTACGCACGGCTGCTGGGCTGCGGCAGGCGGGCCTCGTCGTGCGGGGCGGAAGTGGCACGCAGCTTGAGGGGGCGGATGATGCGCCGCTCGATCTCGCTCTCGTACGAACGGCCGGTCACCTTCTCGACGACCATGCCGGCGAGGATGTAATTGGTGTCGGAGTACTGCCACTTGGCACCGGGGTCGAAGTCGGGGGCGTGGCCCATGGCGACCTTCACGAGCTCCTTCGGGGAGACGGAGTCGTACCGGTGCTTGAGGAATCCGACCTGCATCCGTTCCCGGAGGAACTCCGGGTCCGAGGTGTAGGAGTAGATGCCGCTGGTGTGCTGGAGGACTTGGCGCAGAGTGATCTTCCCGCCGTCGTGGCCGTGCCCGCGGACGACCCCGGGCAGCCACTTCTCGACGCGGTCGCGGAGGGAGAGCTTCCCCTCGGCCTCCAGCTGGAGCAGCACCGTCGCGGTGAACGTCTTCGCGAGCGAGCCGATCCGGAACCGGTCCTGCGCGTGGCGCTCCCGCCCGGTGGTGAGGTCGCCGACCCCTGCGGTGTCCGACCAGGCCCGGGACCCGCCGGGCCCTTCCGCGCGGGCGACGACACCGGGCGCCCCGTCCCGCACCAGGGCGTCGACGGCGGCACGGGTCTGGGCGTGCGGATCCGCGGCGGTGCGTTCGCGGGCCTGCGCGGTGGAGAGGGCTCCGGTGCCGAGGACGGCTGCGGCGGCGAGGGTGGCGACGAACGCGGTGCGGGTGGGGCGGGAAGCGCCGGTGACACGGGTGGTGCGGGTGGGCATGTGGTTCCCCTGCTGGGTCGGGTGCGGGCCGGGCGGCGGGTGCGGCGGCCGTCACGGGAGATGACCCGGGGGTGGGGCAGCAGGGTTGCCCCACCCCTCCCTGGTTGATCCACTTCCGGCCATTCCCGGGCACCTGCGGGGCCGGACGCGCCGGTCAGGTGCGGTGGGGCGGTGGGGCGACCCGGCCGGTCGCCGGCCGGGTGCGCCAGAGTTCGAGGCCGGTGTCGACGAGCTCGACGCGGTCGAGTGCCTCCACCTCGTCGAGGCGGTGCCACGCCGCGAGGTCCGTCGAGCCGCCGGTCTCGTGGCGGAGCTCGCCGCTCACGACCCGGGCCTCGTACACGATCCGCAGGCCCTGGAAGTCCGCGAAGGAGCCGAGTCTGCGCGGGTAGCGGCGGCGGATGGAGTCGAGGCCGAGCAGCGACACGGGTTCGACTCCGTAGCCGGTTTCCTCGTCGACCTCGCGGACGACCGTTTCGAGAGGGTCCTCGCCGTGTTCGAGGCCGCCGCCGGGCAGCGTCCACCGCTTGGCCCCGTCCCGCGCCACCCACCGGGCCAACAGCACCTTCTCGTCCTGTACGCACACGGCGTAGGCAGCGACTCTCAGCTCTGCGTTCATCTGCAGAGGCTAGGCGGATCGGCTGTGGATTGCGCTTTGGACGCCAGAAGTCGACCCCCCTCGCACCCGGTGGCGGAAGACGGCCGGTGGCGGATGTGTGCCACGGTCGCAATCCGCCACAGTCAACTCTCCCCAAACAACTGTCACTTACGACATGCTGACCGGTCATTGGGCACCGAAATCCGGACCTTTTCTGTCCTGACTTCTTCCAGATCCTTCACATTTCAGGGATGCACATGACCGCCACCCCCCAGCCCGCCGCGCCCCGCGCGAACGGCGTCAGACGTACCGCGCGAATAGCCTTCGCCGCCTCGCTCGTAGCCGCGCTGTGTGCGACCGCGCCGCTGCCCGCGTTCGCCGCCGACGGCCCGGAGCCCACTCCCCCGGCCCCCAAGTCCGCCGAGGCCAAGCTCGGCAGCGCGGACGAGGCGCTGCTGACGAAGGCGCAGACGGCCGGGACGAAGGAGGTCACCGTGATGGTGGCCACCGCTCCGGGCGCCACCGAACAGGTGGCAGGGCAGCTCGACGGAGTACCGGGCGCGAGCGTCGGGCGCACCGACGACAAGCTCGGCTACGTACGGGCGACGCTGCCCACCGCGAAGGCGGAGGCGGCGCTGAAGGCCGCCGCGAAGCTCTCCAGCGTGCAGGCCATCGACCTCAAGCAGGAGATCAAGCTCGACGACCCGACGCCGTCGGGCGACCGGGCCGAGGGTGCGGCGAAGAACGCGCCCCGGGGCGCGTACCCGGGTCCGGGCAAGGACACGCCCGCCGAGAACCCGTACAACCCGTCCTTCGAGACCGGTGCCGTCGACTTCGTGAAGAAGAACCCGAAGGCGGACGGCCGCGGCGTCACCATCGGCATCCTCGACTCGGGCGTCGACCTCGGCCACCCGGCCCTCCAGAAGACCACCACCGGCGAGCGCAAGATCGTCGACTGGGTGACCGCCACCGACCCGGTCGTGGACGGCGACGCCACCTGGCGGGCGATGATCACCGAGGTCGGCGGGCCGACCTTCACCGCTTCGGGCCGGACCTGGACGGCGCCCGCGGGCACGTACAAGTTCAACGTCTTCCGCGAGGCCGCCACCACGGGTGGTGACATGAAGGGCGACCTGAACCGGGACGGCGACACCACCGACGTGTGGGGTGTGCTGTACGACCCGGCGACCGGAACCGTCCGCGTGGACCTCGACAACGACGGCGACTTCGCCGACGAGGTCGCGATGAGCCCGTACAAGGACAAGTTCCAGGTCGGCCACTTCGGCAAGGACAACCCGGCCACGGACGTCGTGGAGCAGATTCCGTTCGTCGTCGAGTCCCGCAAGGACGTCGTCTACAACGCGGCGGGCGCGAAGGCCGACTTCGTGAACATCGGCGTCATCGAGAGCGAGCACGGCACCCACGTCGCCGGCATCACCGCCGCCAACAGCCTCTTCGGCGGCAAGATGAACGGTGCGGCGCCCGGCGCCAAGCTGGTCTCCTCGCGCGCCTGCACCTGGAGCGGCGGCTGCACCAACGTCGCGCTCTTCGAGGGCATGTCCGACCTCGTCCAGAACCGCGGCGTCGACATCGTCAACATGTCGATCGGCGGCCTGCCGGCCCTCAACGACGGCAACAACGCGCGCGCCGAGCTCTACACGCGCCTCATCGACACCTACGGCGTGCAGCTGGTCATCTCGGCCGGCAACAGCGGCCCTGGCACGAACACCATCGGTGACCCGGCCCTCGCCGACAAGGTGATCTCGGTCGGTGCGTCCATCTCCAAGGAGACCTGGGCGGCCAACTACGGCTCCGCGGTGAAGACCAAGTACGCGATGATGCCGTTCTCCTCGCGCGGCCCGCGCGAGGACGGCGGTTTCGCGCCGACGATCACCGCGCCCGGCGCGTCGATCAACACCACGCAGACCTGGCTGCCCGGCGGCCCGGTCGCCGAGGCGGGCTACCCGCTGCCGGCCGGTTACCAGATGCTGCAGGGCACCTCGATGGCGTCCCCGCAGGCGGCGGGCGCCTCGGCGCTGCTGCTCTCGGCCGCCAAGCAGAGCAAGCTGGACCTCACGCCCGCGAAGCTGCGCACGGCCCTGGTCAGCCAGGCCGACCACATCAAGGGTGCGCAGGCCCATGAGCAGGGCGCCGGCCTCATCAACATCGTCGACGCGTGGAAGTCCCTGAAGAAGGGCGCGACCGCGCACGAGTACACGGTGAAGGCCCCGGTCGACACCGCGATCGACGAGGCCCTGAAGGAGCCCGGCTTCGGCACCGGTCTGTACGACCGCGAGGGCGGTCTCAAGACCGGACAGAAGAAGACGTACGACATCACCGTCACCCGTACCTCGGGCCCGGCCGGTGACGTCCGCCACGAGCTGCACTTCGAGAACAACGACGGCACCTTCAAGATCGTCGGCAACGACGTCGTGAAGCTGCCGCTGAACAAGCCGGTCACCGTCAAGGTCTCCGCGCAGCCCCGCTCCGGCGGCATCCACAGCGCGATCCTGGAGGTGTCCGACAAGGCCACCGAGGGCATCGACAAGCAGATCCTCACCACGGTCGTCGCCGCCGACGAGCTGCTGAAGCCGTCGTACACGCTGAAGAAGTCGGGCACGGTGCAGCGCAACGGCCCCGTCTCGTACTTCGTGAACGTCCCCAAGGGCGCGAAGTCCCTTGAGGTGGCGATGGGCGGGCTCGCCAAGGGCAGCCAGGCCCGGTTCGTCTCGATCCACCCGTACGGCGTGCCGTCGGACCCGACGTCGACGATCAACTGCTACCCGAACTTCGAGAACCCGGCCAACACCTGCCGCCCGGACGTCCGCTCGTATGCGGACCCGACGCCGGGCGTGTGGGAGATCGAGGTCGAGGCACGTCGTTCGTCGCCGCTCCTCGACAACCCGTACACGCTCGACGTGACGCTCCTGGGCGCGGGCTTCGACCCGGCGGTCAACGTCGTCCCCGAGGCGAAGGCCGGCACTCCGGCCCCCGTCGAGTGGAAGGTCACCAACAACTTCGCCGCGCTGGAGGGCAGGCTGAAGGGCGGCTCGCTGGGCTCCGCGAAGATCGCCAGGCCGAGCATCAAGCAGGGTGACTCGCAGGAGAGCACGGTCGTCATCGGTGCGGGCGCCGAGCGCCTGGACATCGCCATCGGCAAGGTCTCGGACGTCAAGGCCGACCTGGACCTGTTGGTCCTCAAGGACGGCGTCGAGGTCGGCAAGTCGGCGGACGGCGACTCGGAGGAGTCCGTCAGCCTCCTCAAGCCCGCCGCCGGTACGTACACGATCGTCGTGGACGGCTACTCGATCCCGTCGGGTACGACCACGTACGACTACCGCGACGTGTTCTTCTCGCCGTCGCTCGGTTCGGTCACGGCCGACGAGACGAAGACCGTGCAGCTCGCCAACGGCGCTTCGGCGCAGGTCAAGGCCGAGGTGAAGGTCGGCGGCGCGGCTCCCGAGGGACGCCAGTTCTTCGGCGAGGTCCAGCTGGTGAACGCGCGCGGCACCGCTGCGGGCAAGGGCAGCGTCCAGATCGACAAGGTCACGCCGTGACCTCTTCGAGGCGTGCGTGATCCAGAGGCGTACGTGACTCTGTGGCGTACGTGACTCTGAGTCGTAAGCGGCTCTGAGTCGTAAGCGGCTCTGAAGTCGTACGTGAGGTGAGGGGCGGGCCGGGATTCCTCCGGTCCGCCCCTTCCTCGTGCCCGCGGCTCAGATCTCGATCAGCACCTGGTCCAGGGACTTCCGTACGAGATCGGGTACGACGCAGTCGTCCGCCGGGTAGCCGACCGGGATCACCGCGAACGCCTTCTCGTTGACCGGGCGGCCCAGCACCTCGGAGAGGAAGCGCATGGGGCTCGGGGTGTGCACGAGCGCGGCGAGGCCGGAGAGGTGGAGGGCGGACAGCAGCATGCCGACCGCGATGCCGACGGACTCGTCCACGTAGTAGTGCTTGTGCTTGGTGCCGTCCTCGGCGAGCCAGTAGCGCTGCTGGAAGACGACGATCAGGCCGGGGGCGTCGGTGAGGTGCGGCTTGACCTCGTCGGTGCCGAGCGGGCGCAGGGCGTCGAGCCACTCCTCGCCGAGCCGCCCCTCGTAGGAGATCTGCTCCTCTTCCTCCGCCGCCTCGCGGATCCGGCGCCGTACGTCCGGGTCCTTGACGAGGACGAAGGTCCAGGGCTGCTGGTGGGCGCCGGACGGGGCGGTCGCGCCGCACGCGACGGCGTCGCGTATCACCTGGTCGGGGACGGGGTCGGAGGAGAACTGCCGCACGGTGCGGCGCTCGTCCATGCGGGTGCGGAGCTCGGCGGCGCGGGCCAGGGATTCGGCCGTGTCCATCCGTGCGGGGGTGTAGGGCACCGGCCGGTAGGGGTCGCCGTGGGTGGGTGTCCACTTGTTCTTTGTCACAGACATGGCCCGAGCATCGCCGGGGCAGGGGCCCGGTGTCCCGTACTTCGGACAATCGATTGGACAAGGCGGACAGCACCTCCCGCATCATGGGTGCCAACGCCGCAGGTCGTCGCACCTGCACACTGAGGACTGAGGAGTCACCGTGAGGGTCGGAATCGTCGGAGCCACCGGTCAGGTCGGCGGAGTTGTGCTGCGGATCCTTGCGGAGCGGAAGTTCCCGGTGAAGGAACTGCGGCTGTTCGCCTCGGCGCGCTCCGCCGGCAACACCCTGGAGTGGGACGGCAAGCCGGTCACCATCGAGGACGCCTCGGCGGCCGACTACACGGGTCTCGACATCGTGATCTTCTCCGCCGGTGGTTCCACCTCCAAGGCCCTCGCCGAGAAGGTCGCCGCCCAGGGCGCCGTCGTCATCGACAACTCCTCCGCCTGGCGCCGTGACCCCGAGGTCCCCCTCGTCGTCTCCGAGGTCAACCCGCACGCGGTGGCGGACCGCCCCAAGGGCATCATCGCCAACCCGAACTGCACGACGATGGCCGCGATGCCGGTGCTGCGTCCGCTGCACGACGAGGCAGGCCTGACCGCGCTGATCGCCACCACCTACCAGGCCGTGTCCGGCTCGGGGCTCGCCGGTGTCGCCGAGCTCGACGACCAGGTCAAGAAGGTCGTCGACCGGGCGGCCGAGCTGACGCACGGCGCCGGCGGCGTCGAGCTGCCCGAGCCGAACGTCTACAGGAAGCCGATCGCCTTCAATGTGCTCCCCCTCGCGGGCAGCATCGTCGACGACGGTTCGTTCGAGACGGACGAGGAGCAGAAGCTCCGCAACGAGTCCCGCAAGATCCTGGAGATCCCGGAGCTGAAGGTGTCCGGCACGTGCGTGCGCGTCCCGGTCTTCTCCGGCCACTCGCTCCAGGTGAACCTGCGGTTCGAGCGACCGCTCAGCGTGGAGCGCGCGTACGAGCTGCTCGGCGGCGCCCCGGGCGTGGCCCTCTCCGAGATTCCGACGCCTCTTGAGGCGGCGGGCCAGGACGTGTCGTACGTGGGCCGTATCCGCGTCGACGAGACCGTCGACAACGGCCTCGCGCTCTTCCTCTCCGGCGACAACCTCCGCAAGGGCGCCGCACTCAACGCGGTGCAGATCGCGGAGCTGGTCGCGGCGGAGCTGAAGGGCTGACGCACCTCGCGGACCGCAGGGCGGTGACGCCGGGCGACGGGGGTGCGCGCCCTGCGGCGGGG
>NZ_JBSGZD010000327.1:0-8657 GCF_053610825.1 Streptomyces sp. NPDC054863
CCCCTCACCTGTACTGCTCGCTCTTGCCGGTGTCAGCGCTGCTGGGACCTGCCCTGCACGGGCCGGCCCTGCTGATACCTGCCCTGCTTGGGGTCAGCCGCCCTGCTGCTCGTCGCGGCGGCGCTGCCAGCGCTGCTCTATGCGGTTCATCACCGAGCGGCGCTGCCTGGGCTGACGGCCTGCGGCCGCCATGCCGGGAACGGGTTGTTCGCCTGGTTTGGGAGCCTTGCGCCATCCGGTGACCGCGAGGACGGCACAGCCGAGCATGACAAGGAAGCCGACCACGCTCACCCAGATTTGCTGGGCGACCATTCCGGCCATGAGGAGCGCGATACCCACAAGAAAGCCTGCGACCGCCTGGTAGACCCGTCGCCGGGTGTACGTACGCAGCCCGCTTCCCTCAAGCGCTGTCGCGAATTTGGGATCTTCGGCGTACAGCGCTCGCTCCATTTGCTCGAGCATTCGCTGCTCGTGCTCCGAGAGCGGCACGGAGTCCTCCTACTCGTCGGTCGCGGGGGGCGACCGGATGCGGCCCTTTCAGAATAGGCAGGGAATCGCCCCCGTGAAACCCGCCCTCTACGCCAATTCGCCAATCCGGGCCGCCGTGCCGGCTTGGCTGTTGAAGCGTGCATTCCCCAACGGCCGACCCGTCATGCCGACGGTGTCCCCCGATCATACGGGGCCCGGCGGCTGATCGGGGGGCCTGCGGCGGACTCCGTACCTCACTCCTACCCGGACTCGTCCCTGATCAGCCCCCGTGGAGGGCCCGTACGAGGGGTTGGCGGGCGTTGCTCCGGACGGGCCCGGCAGCCGCTCGGGACGTGCTCGGGCCCGCCGTCGGGTGTGCTGCGGGGCTCAGGCTCAGGCCCGCTTGCCGCCCAGTACGTGCAACTGGGTGGCCACCGCGTGGAACGCGGCGAGCTCGGCGGCTGCCGCCTCCAGCTTGAGGAGGGCCTCCATGGCGCCCGGCTCGGTGTCGACCAGGACGCCGGGGACCAGGTCGGCGAAGACCCGGACGCCGTGCACGGAGCCGACCTCGACGCCCGCGCCCTCGGCCAGCTCGGTGAGCTGCTCGGCGGTGAAGCGGCGGGGCACCGGGTCGCCCTCGCCCCAGCGGCCCGCCGGGTCGGTGAGGGCCTGGCGGGCCTCGTTGAAGTGGCCGGCCAGGGCGCGGGCCAGGACGGCGCCGCCGCTGCCTGCGGCGAGCAGGCTGAGCGTGCCGGACGGGCGCAGGGCCGCGACCACATTGCCCAGGCCTTCGGCCGGGTCGTCGACGTACTCCAGGACGCCGTGGCACAGGACGGCGTCGAAGCCGTCGCGCTCGACCACGTCGAACAGGCCGATCGCGTCGCCCTGGACACCGCGGACGCGGTCGGCGACCCCGCCTTCCGCGGCCCGGCGCTCCAGCGCGAACAGGGCGTTGGGGCTGGGGTCGACCACGGTGACGCGGTGGCCGAGCCTGGCGACGGGCACCGCGAAGTTGCCGGTGCCGCCTCCGGTGTCGAGGACGTCCAGGGTGTCGCGGCCGGTCTCCTTGACGCGCCGGTCGAGGGCGTCCTTGAGGACCTCCCAGACCACGGCGGTACGGAGGGAGGCGCGGGGGCGCATCGATTCCGACACGGCATTGACTCCTCGGTGAACGGTGCGGGGCGAACGGTGCGAGATCCCCGCCGACCCGGCTGACAAGGCTCCGCCCAGCCTAATGGCCCCGGGCCCCGCCCAGGTCACCCCGCCTGTGCGGGGTCCGGCCCGCTGCCGGGGTCCGGTGCGTCAGGGGCCGGTCCAAGGCCCGGCTCCTGTCCGTCCCTGGTCCTGGGGAGCATCGGCTGGAGTACGAGCATCCGCTCGACGATCCGGAGGAACATCGCGGCGTCGCGCACCAGGTCGTCGGCGTCCCGGGCGCTCGCCGCGCCGCGTATGCCCGCTTCCGCGCGGGCCCTGCGCTCGGCGCCGGAGGCGAACAGGGCGCTCCACTCCGTCAGTTCGGGCGCAGTCTCGGGCAGCACCTCCCAGGCGCTGCGGATCCGCTGCCTGCGGCGCGGGGTGGACTCGGGGCGGCCACGGGCGGCGAGGACCGCGGCGGCGGTGCGCAGCGCGGCCAGGTGGGCCGTGGCGTACCGCTCGTGGGCGGCTTCGGTGACCACGGCGTCCGCCAGCCCCTGGCGGGCCTGGGCGAGCAGGTCGAGGGCGGCCGGCGGCGCCGTGGAGCGGCGCTGCACCGGGTGGACGTCGGCGTGAACATCGGCGTGGACACCAGCGCGAGTCATGACGAGCCTCCTGTCGTCGGGCAACGGCGCTGTGGCCGTATGTGCCCACTGTGAGGGACGCCACTGACAATCCGGCCTGACCTGGGCTTTTGCGCGACGGCCCTGAGGGCATAATTTTGAACTGACCGGTCAGTTCAAAAATGGGGAGGGTGCGTGGACAGCCCGCACACCGGGACAGCAGTGACCGCAGTGAACTTTGGTCTGAAGGGCCCGCGCGGCTGGGCGTTCCGGGGCGTGGAGTGCACCGCGCCCGCCGGGTCGTTCGTCGCGATCGTGGGGCCTTCCGGGTCCGGCCGTACCTGTCTGCTGCTCGCGCTCACCGGCCGCATGCGTGCCACCGAGGGGCATGCCGAAGTGGGCGGCCTGCGGCTGCCGAAGAAGATGGCGGGCGTACGGCGCATCAGCGCGCTGGGTCCCGTGGCCGGCGTGAGTGAGCTCGACCCCGCCTTCACCGTCGCCGAGCACCTGCGCGAACGGGCCCTGCTGCAGCGCCGGTTCGACGGATCGCTGCGGTCGCTGCTGCGGCGGCCCTCGGTGCGGCGGGCCGAGGCCCGGGCCAGGATCGACGCGGCGATGGCCGCGGCGGGGCTCGACCTCGCCTCGCTGCCCAAGGGCGAGCGGACGTCCGTACGGGACCTGGAGCGGCTGGAGGCGCTGCGGCTGTCCGTCGGACTGGCGCTGATGTGCTCGCCGCAGCTGCTCGCGTTGGACGACGCGGACATGAAGCTGTCCGACGCGGAGCGCGCGCAGGCGTGGGAGCTGCTGCGGTCGGTCGCGCAGGCGGGGACGACGGTCCTGGCCGTGTGCAGCGAGCCGCCGCAGGACGCGCTGCGGATCAGCACCGCGGCCGACGCCTCAAGAGGCGACGACGCCACCGGCGCAGGCGCGGACACGGGCACAGAAGCAGGCACGGGCGCAGGCACAGAAGCAAGCACGGACGCAGGCACGGACGCGGCTGCAGGCGCAGCGAAGAACACGACGCAGGACACGACCGAGAAGGGGACGGCCGATGCGCTCGCCGAAACTGGCCGCTCTTGAGCTGAAGCGGTTCGGCAGGGGGAAGCTGCCGAGGGCCGCACTGGTGGCGCTCCTGCTGCTGCCGCTGCTGTACGGAGCCCTGTACCTGTGGTCCTTCTGGGACCCGTACGGCTCGCTCGACAAGATCCCCGTGGCGCTCGTCAACGACGACAAGGGTGCGAACGCCTCGGGCAAGAAGATCGCCGCCGGTGACGAGATCACCAAGAAGCTGCTCGACAGCAAGGTCTTCGACTGGCAGGAAGTGAGCGCCAAGGACGCCAAGGACGGGGTCGAGAGCGGCAGTTACTACCTGTCGCTGACCATGCCGTCCGACTTCAGCGAGCGGATCGCCTCCAGCTCCGGCGACTCCCCGGAGACCGGCGCGCTCCAGGTGCGTACGAACGACGCCAACAACTACATCGTCGGGCAGATCTCCCGGTCGGTGTTCTCCGAGGTGCGCAGGGCGGCTTCCACGAACGCCTCCCGCAGCTTCCTCGACAAGATCTTCATCTCGTTCTCGGACATCCACGACGCGACCGAGAAGGCCGCCAAGGGGGCCAAGGACCTCGACGGCGGCATCGGGAAGGCGAAGAAGGGCTCCAAGGACCTCGCCAACGGGCTGACGAACGCCAAGAAGGGCAGCGGGGACCTCTCGGGCGGCATCAAGAAGCTCGACAAGGGGGCCGCGGACCTCGCGACCGGTTCCCAGAAGGTCGCCGACGGCACCAAGGAGCTGTCGCAGAAGGTCAACAAGGTCGCGGGCCAGGTCCGCCCGTACCTCAAGGACGACGGCAAGTCGATCGCCAGGTCCGCGCAGCTGGTCGCGGACAGCTCGAAGGCGGCCCGCGACCACCTGGAAACCCTGGTGAAGCACGCTCCGGGAGCCGCGACCCAGGCCCGCAGGGCCTCGGACGACCTGACCGCCGCGCACAAGGAACTCTGCGAGGGCCCGGCCGACGCCGACGCCACCGCGGCCGACGCCTCGGCCAGGGCCCGCGTCTGCCCCGTCCTCAAGAAGGGCGTCACGGCCGCCGCGAACGCCGCGACGATCTCCGCGGACGTCAACGCGATGGTCAAGGACAGCAAGGGCGACCTGGCCACCCTGGACACGCGTCTCAAGGACCTCCAGACCAAGTCGCAGGCCCTCGTCCGCGAGGCACCGCACCTGGACTCGGACCTCAAGTCCGCCGTCGCCAAGGTCAACGCGCTCAACTCCGGCGCCCAGAAGGTCTCCCAGGGCGCCGCCAAGCTGCACGCCGGACTCGACTCGGCCCGTACCGGTGCCACCGACCTCGACAAGGGCGTCGGCAAGCTGAAGACCGGGGCGAACAACCTGGACGGCGGTCTGTTCAAGCTCGCCGACGGCAGCGGGAAGCTCGCCGGCGGCCTGCACGACGGCGTGGCCAAGATCCCCGACTACGACAAGGACTCCCGGGACCAGCGCACCGAGGTGATGGCCGACCCGGTCAAGCTCGCCTCGCAGTCGATGCACAAGGCGCCCAACTACGGCACGGGGTTCGCCCCGTACTTCATCCCGCTGTCCCTGTGGGTGGGCGCGATGGTGGCGTACATGCTGATCCAGCCGCTCAACCGGCGGGCGCTCGCGGCGGGTGCCTCCGCCTGGCGGATCGCCTTCGCGGGCTGGCTGCCGGTCGCGGCGCTCGGCGTGCTCCAGATCGCCGCGCTGATGTCCGTACTGCACTTCGGGCTCGGCCTGGAGATGACCCGCACCGCCGGGACGCTGGCCTTCCTGGCCCTGGTGACGTGCTGCTTCGCGGCGATCGTGCAGTGGCTGAACGCCCGCTTCGGCGCGGCGGGACGCATCCTGGTGCTGGCGGTGCTGATGCTTCAGCTGACGTCGGCGGGCGGCACCTACCCCGTCCAGACGTCGCCGGCGTTCTTCAACGCGCTCCACCCCTTCCTGCCCATGACGTACGTCGTCGAGGGGCTGCGCAGGCTGATCTCGGGCGGCGGTCTGGAACCGGTCTGGACGGGCAGCCTGGTGCTGGCCGCCTTCACCGCGGGGGCGCTCGCCCTCACCGCTCTGTCCGCCAAGCGCAAGCAGGTCTGGACGCTGGACAGGCTGCACCCGGAGCTGAGCCTGTGAGCACGCAGCCGTTGAGTCCCCAGAGATCCGCGGGAACCGCGAGACCTGGGAGAATCGACGCCATGGACAGCACCAGCACGCGCCGCCGCAACACCCGGCAGAAGCTCTACGAGGCGGCCGTGACGCTCATCGCCGAGAAGGGCTTCTCCTCGACCACGGTGGAGGAGATCGCCGAGCGGGCCGGTGTCGCCAAGGGCACGGTGTACTACAACTTCAAGAGCAAGAGCGAGCTCTTCGAGGAGCTGCTGCGCTACGGCGTCGGGCTGCTCACGGCGTCCCTCCAGGAGGCGGCCGACGAGACCGCCGCAAGAGGCGGCACCAAGGTCGAGGCGCTGGACGCGATGATCCGGGCCGGTCTGCTCTTCATCGACCGCTACCCGGCCTTCACCCAGCTGTACGTGGCCGAGCTGTGGCGCACCAACCGGGCGTGGCAGTCGACGCTCCTGGTGGTGCGCCAGCAGGCGGTCGCCGTCGTCGAGACCGTCCTCACCGAGGGCGTCGCGAACGGCGAGCTGAGCGAGGAGATCGACATCCCGCTGACCGCCGCAGCGCTGGTCGGCATGGTCCTGGTGGCCGCGCTGGACTGGCAGGCGTTCCAGAGCGAGCGCTCGCTGGACGACGTCCACTCGGCGTTGTCCCGGCTGCTGCACGGGCGGGTGGGCGGCCCCCAGCACTGAGCGCGCACGGCAGGCGCGGCAGGCGCGGCCGGGCTCAGCAGGCACAGCAGGCACAGCAGGCACAGCAGGCACGGCAGGCACGAAAAAACACCGGTCCGGTGAGGCTCGACCCCCCCGAGCCTCACCGGACCGGTGCGTGAACCCCCGTGCCCCGTTACGTCCGGGGAGCCGCGCCGCTTCCGCCGCCCCGTGTCGGCGGTCTCGGCGCCGGCGCCCCTTCCGTGCTCCCCACTCTCTCGTCATCCCAGGTAGGAGCCCATCCGCGTACCTACTCATCTCTCCTACTAGGTACGGATACTCAGGGCTGCGTGTTCAACCCCAGCCCCGCGGGACGGCAACTGGTTACGATCACGTCCGTGTCGGTACTCCCCCTCGTCTTCACCAGTGGCTGGGCCAGCGGAATCAACGCCTATGCGGTGGTCCTGCTCCTCGGCGTCTTCGGCGCGACCGGACTGACCGACGAGGTGCCCGCCTCGCTGCAGCGCACCGACGTCCTGGTGGTCGCCGGGATCCTCTTCCTGTGCGAGGCGGTCAGCGACAAGATCCCGTACCTGGACTCGCTCTGGGACAGCGTCCACACGGTGATCCGCCCGATCGCGGGCGCGGTCGTCGGGGCACTGCTCGCCGGGCAGAACGGCTCGCTGCCGGAGATGGCGGCGGGCGCGGTCGGCGGTTCGACCGCGCTGGTCAGCCATCTGGTCAAGGCCGGGACGCGGATGGCGGTGAACACCTCGCCCGAGCCGTTCAGCAACATCGCGGTGAGCACCGCGGAGGATCTGGGCGTCGCGGGGATCATCACCTTCGCCATGTTCCATCCGGTCGCGGCGGCTTCGATCGCCGGAGCACTGCTGCTGGCCGGGCTGCTGATACTGGTCTTCCTGGCCAGGCGGATCAGGCGGTTCCGCCGCCGGAAGGCGCAGCGCAGGGAAGAAAGACGCCTGGCGGGCAGGGGTGGACCGCCTCCCGGCTGAGTTGTCGGTGGCGACCGTTAAAGTCACTGGCATGGCACGGATCGTGGTGATCGGCGCCGGGCTCGGCGCGATGGCGACCGCCGCCCGGCTGGCCGTGGCGGGCCACCGGGTGACGGTGTACGAGCGCGGGGGGACGTACGGCGGCTCGGTGGGCCGCTTCGAGCGGGCCGGGTTCGCCTTCGACACGGGCCCGGACCTGCTGCATCTGCCCGCCGTGTACCGGGACGTGTTCGTGAAGACGGGCAAGGAGCCCCTCGAATCGTGCGTCGGCATGGCGCAGACCGACCCCGCGAGCAGGCACTTCTTCCCGGACGGCACCTCGGTCTCACTGCCGAACGCCTCGCGCGCGGGTGTCGTCTCGGCGCTGGAGGAGGCGCTGGGGTCCGGCCTCGGCGAGCGCTGGGGCGAGTTCATGAACCGGGCGCGGGACGCCTGGGACCGCACCCGGCGCCCGCTCCTCGAAGAGCCGCTGCGCCCCGACGCCCAGGTGCTGGGCCGCGATCCGTACCCCTCCGTCCGGCAGAAGCGGCTGCTGCGCCGCGACCGGCAGGCGGACACCCTCGCCGAGGTCGCCGCCTGGGAGCTGGCCGATCCGCGGCTTGCCGCCCTGCTGGAGAGTTACGCGCTGGCGTACGGCCTGGATCCGCGCGACGCCCCCGCCTCCGCCGCCGTACTGCCGTATCTGGAGCAGACCTTCGGCAGCTGGTACGTGGCCGGGGGCACGCGGGAGCTGGCCCGCGCGCTGTACGAGCGGTGTCTGGCCCGCCGGGTGGAGTTCGTCTTCGGGGCGGAGGTCGCCTCGGTCGTCGAGAAGGACGGCCGGGCGGCGGGCGTGGAGCTGGCCGACGGGACGGCCGTCGAGGCGGACTCGGTGGTCGCGGCGGTGCCCCCGGAGCAGCTGTCCGCACTGCTGGGCGGGCAGGAGGCGTACGGGACGGCGCCTTCGCCGGGTCCGGTGCGAGCGGGCCGGGTGACGGTGTTCCTGGCGCTCGACGGGGCCCGGGAGGCCGGAGCGGTGCACCGGAGCGTGGTGCACCCCGCGCACCGGGGGTTCGAACTCCAGGAGGTCTTCGACGAGTTGGGCCTGGTGGAGTCCGTCGGGGACGACCTCTCCCCCACCGTGTTCGTCTCGCGCCCCGACAATCCGGCCCTGCGCCCCGACGACGGGCACGAAGCCGTGGTGCTCACCGCCGCCGCGCCGGTGCACGCCGCGTACGACTGGAGCAGGCCGGACCTGGCCGCGCTCTGGGCGGACCGGATGGTGACCGCCGCGGCCACCGCGGTTCCGGGTCTGGCCGACCGGATCCTGTGGCGCGAGGTCCGTACGCCCCAGGACACCCGCGCCGTGACCGGCGCGGCGGGCGGGGCGGTTCCGCCGCCCTCCCTGGCGGGGCGCTCCGGCCGGTTCCTCGCTCCGTCCAACACCACGGGGCTTCCCGGCCTGTACGCGGCCGGCGGCTGGGCGCACCCGGGCGGCGGTCTCGCGCACGCCGGGATGTCGGGGGCGCTGGTCGCCGGACTGATCGTCGAGGGGGACGGCTTCCGGGGTTCCCGGTGACGGGCCCCCGGTGACGGGCTGCCCGTGACAAGCACGACGCCGCTCCACCCGCTGTCGGCG
>NZ_JBSGZD010000328.1:0-8623 GCF_053610825.1 Streptomyces sp. NPDC054863
CGCAGGTGGCCCCGCTGGCCGCCGGAGGTGCGGCGGCGCTCCTCGCCGCCGCGGGCCTCACCGTCGTACGACTGCGCCGTCGCCCGGAGGCACGCGGTTAGCCCTCCCGTCACCGCACGTCACCGCACCGCACGGTGAACAGGTCGGGGTGCCCCACCGGGGGCGCCCCGACTGTCGGTGCCCGCAAGTAGGCTGTTCGACATGGCAGATCCCTCCAGCTACCGGCCCCGGCCGGGCCAGATCCCCGACTCACCGGGGGTCTACAAGTTCCGCGACGAGCACCGCCGGGTGATCTACGTCGGGAAGGCGAAGAGCCTGCGCCCGCGCCTGTCCTCGTACTTCCAGGACCTGGCGGGCCTCCACCCCCGGACGCGCACGATGGTCACCACCGCCGCGTCCGTCGAGTGGACCGTGGTGTCCACGGAGGTCGAGGCGCTGCAGCTGGAGTACTCCTGGATCAAGGAGTTCGACCCCCGGTTCAACGTCAAGTACCGCGACGACAAGAGCTATCCGTCCCTCGCGGTGACCATGAACGAGGAATTTCCCCGCGTCCAGGTGATGCGCGGCCCCAAGAAGAAGGGCGTGCGCTACTTCGGCCCGTACGGCCACGCCTGGGCGATCCGCGAGACCGTCGACCTGATGCTCCGCGTCTTTCCCGTCCGCACCTGCTCCGCCGGGGTGTTCAAGCGCTCCGCCCAGATCGGCCGCCCCTGCCTGCTCGGCTACATCGGCAAGTGCGCCGCCCCCTGCGTCGGCCGCGTCACCCCCGAGGAGCACCGCGAACTGGCCGAGGACTTCTGCGACTTCATGGCCGGCCGCACCGGCACGTACCTCAAGCGCATCGAGCAGCAGATGACGATCGCCGCCGAGGACATGGAGTACGAGAAGGCCGCCCGCCTCCGCGACGACATAGAGGCCCTCAAGAGGGCCCTCGAAAAGAACGCGATCGTCTTCAACGACGCCACCGACGCCGACCTGATCGCCCTCGCGGAGGACGAGCTCGAAGCCGCCGTGCAGATCTTCCACGTCCGCGGCGGACGCGTGCGCGGCCAGCGCGGCTGGGTCACCGACAAGGTGGAGAACGTCGACACGGCCGGCCTCGTCGAGCACGCCCTCCAGCAGCTGTACGGCGAGGAGCAGGGCGACGCCGTCCCCAAGGAGGTCCTCGTCCCGGCGCTCCCCGACGACACCGCTGCGGTCAACCAGTGGCTGACCGGCAAGCGCGGGTCGATCGTCTCGCTGCGCATTCCGCAGCGCGGCGACAAGAAGGACCTCATGGAGACGGTCCGGCGCAACGCGCAGCAGGCCCTCGTCCTGCACAAGACCAAGCGCGCCTCCGACCTGACCACCCGCTCCCGCGCCCTGGAGGAGATCGCCGAGGCCCTCGGCCTGGACGGCGCACCGCTGCGCATCGAATGCTTCGACATCTCGCACCTCCAGGGCGACGATGTGGTGGCGTCCATGGTCGTCTTCGAGGACGGCCTGGCCCGCAAGAGCGAGTACCGGCGCTTCGAGATCAAGGGTCGTGTCGGAGACACGCAAATTTGGCACGGCGAGGGACAGGACGACGTCCGGTCCATGCACGAGGTCGTCGCCCGCCGCTTCAAGCGTTATCTGGCGGCGAAGGAGAAGACGGGGGAGTGGGTGGGGGGTGAGGTGCCCGAGACGGAGGCCGAGACGGACGACGGCAGGCCCAAGCGCTTCGCGTACCCGCCCCAGCTCGTCGTCGTCGACGGCGGGCAGCCGCAGGTCGCAGCCGCCAAGCGGGCCCTCGACGAGCTCGGCATCGACGACGTCGCCGTCTGCGGCCTCGCCAAGCGGCTCGAAGAGGTCTGGCTGCCCGACGACGACGATCCGGTGGTGCTGCCCCGCAGCAGCGAGGGCCTCTACCTCCTCCAGCGCGTACGTGACGAGGCCCACCGCTTCGCCATCACCTACCAGCGCAGCAAACGGGCCAAGCGGTTCCGCGCCGGGCCCCTCGACGAGGTCGCGGGCCTCGGCGAGACCCGCAAGCGGGCCCTGCTCACCCATTTCGGTTCGGTGAAGAAGCTCCGGTCCGCCACAATTGACCAGATCTGCGAGGTTCCGGGGATAGGCCGCAAGACGGCCGAGACCGTCGCCGCGGCCCTCGCTGCAGCGGCTCCGGCCGCACCCGCCGTGAACACGGCGACAGGAGAGATCATTGAGGACGACGAGGACACCGCACCCGCGGTGACCCCGCCGCAGAACGGGGGATCAGCACATGACCGCACAGAGCACCCAGCAGAACCCAGAGCCTGAGAAGGGCCACGACCAGGCCCCCGACAGCACCCTGGACACCACCCCCGACCGAGAGCGAGACGGAGCACAAGTGAGTACGGGCACCACGCGGGAGGCCCCCGAGGCGGCCGAGACGCCCATCCCCGAGCTGGTCATCATCTCCGGCATGTCCGGAGCGGGCCGCAGCACCGCCGCGAAGTGCCTGGAGGACCTCGGCTGGTTCGTCGTCGACAACCTGCCGCCCGCGCTGATCCCCACCATGGTGGAGCTCGGCGCCCGCTCCCAGGGCAACGTGGCGCGCATCGCCGTCGTCGTCGACGTCCGGGGCCGCCGCTTCTTCGACAACCTCCGCGAGTCCCTCGCCGACCTCGACGCCAAGGGCGTCACCCGGCGCATCGTCTTCCTGGAGTCCTCCGACGACGCCCTGGTCCGCCGCTTCGAGTCGGTCCGCCGCCCGCACCCCCTCCAGGGCGACGGCCGCATCACCGACGGCATCGCCGCCGAGCGCGACCTGCTGCGCGAGCTGCGCGGGGACGCCGACCTGGTGATCGACACCTCCAGCCTCAACGTCCACGAACTGCGCGCCAAGATGGACGCCCAGTTCGCCGGCGACGAGGAGCCGGAGCTGCGCGCCACCGTCATGTCCTTCGGCTACAAGTACGGCCTGCCGGTCGACGCCGACCTCGTCGTCGACTGCCGCTTCCTCCCCAACCCGCACTGGGTACCGGAACTGCGCCCCTTCACCGGCCTCAACGAGGAGGTCTCGGGCTACGTCTTCAACCAGCCGGGCGCCAAGGAGTTCCTCGACCGCTACACCGAGCTGCTCCAGCTGATCGCCACCGGCTACCGCCGCGAGGGCAAGCGCTACGTCACCATCGCCGTGGGCTGCACCGGCGGCAAGCACCGCTCCGTCGCCGTGTCGGAGAAGCTGGCCGCCCGCCTGTCCACCGAGGGCGTCGAGACCGTCGTCGTACACCGGGACATGGGGCGCGAGTGACCAATCGCACCGTCCGGCTGCACCGCCTGCGCAGAGTCACCTCCGCGCTCGCCGGAGAGCCGGTTCCGCGCGCCGCACGCGGCCGGCGCGGCGCCACCCCCAAGGTCGTCGCGCTCGGCGGCGGCATGGGCCTGTCCGCCTCGCTCGCCGCGCTGCGGCGCATCACCGGCGACCTCACGGCGGTCGTCACCGTCGCCGACGACGGAGGATCCAGCGGCCGGCTCCGGGAGGAGCTGGGCGTCCTGCCGCCCGGTGACCTGCGCAAGGCCCTCGCCGCCCTGTGCGGCGACGACGACTGGGGCCAGACCTGGTCCCGCGTCATCCAGCACCGCTTCCAGTCCAAGGGCGACCTGCACGAGCACGCGGTCGGCAATCTGCTGATCGTCGCCCTCTGGGAGCAGCTCGGCGACCACGTACAGGCCCTGGACCTGGTCGGCAAGCTCCTGGGAGCGCACGGCCGGGTGCTGCCCATGTCCGCGGTCCCGCTGGAGCTCCAGGCGCTCGTACGCGGCCACGACCCGGCGCGCCCGGACGCCGTGGACACCGTCCGGGGGCAGGCGACGGTCGCGCTGACCCCCGGCGAGGTCCAGTCGGTGCACCTGGTACCGCACGATCCGCCCGCGGTTCCGGAGGCGGTGGCGGCGGTTCTTGACGCCGACTGGGTGGTTCTTGGACCCGGTTCCTGGTTCTCCTCCGTGATCCCCCACCTGTTGGTGCCCGAACTGCTCGATGCCCTGGTGGAGACCAAGGCGAGGCGGATTCTGTCCCTCAATCTGGCGCCCCAACCGGGCGAAACCGAGGGCTTTTCACCGCAACGTCATTTGGAGGTTTTGGCCCGACACGCCCCTAAACTCGCCCTCGACGTGGTGCTGGCCGACCAGGCCGCCGTGCCCGACCTTCCCTCACTCGCCGATGCCGCAAAACGGTTCGGTGCGACGGTCGAGCTGGCGCCGGTGGCCCGGCCCGACGGAGCCCCCAAGCACGACCCGGAGCTCCTGGCAGCCGCGTACGACCGTATTTTTCGGATGCATGGAAGGATCGGCCCATGGCGATGACGGCAGCGGTGAAGGACGAGATCTCCCGGCTTCCCGTCACCCGGACCTGCTGCAGAAAGGCAGAGGTCTCGGCGATCCTCCGGTTCGCGGGCGGGCTGCATCTGGTCAGCGGCCGCATCGTGATCGAGGCGGAGCTGGACACCAGCTATGCGGCACGCAGGCTCAAGAAGGACATCCTGGAGATCTTCGGGCACAGCTCGGAGCTCGTGGTGATGGCCCCCAGCGGTCTCCGCAGGGGCTCGCGCTATCTCGTCCGGGTGGTGGCGGGCGGCGACCAGCTGGCACGCCAGACCGGACTCGTGGACGGCCGCGGCCGTCCCATCAGGGGGCTTCCCCCGCAGGTGGTCTCGGGGGCCACCTGTGACGCCGAGGCGGCCTGGCGCGGGGCCTTCCTCGCGCACGGCTCCCTCACCGAACCCGGCAGATCCTCCTCGCTGGAGGTCACCTGCCCGGGCCCCGAGGCGGCGCTCGCCCTGGTCGGCGCGGCCCGCAGGCTCTCCATCGGCGCCAAGGCGCGCGAGGTGCGCGGCGTCGACCGTGTCGTCGTACGGGACGGCGACGCCATCGGCGCCCTGCTGACCCGGCTCGGCGCGCACGAGTCCGTACTGGCCTGGGAGGAGCGGCGGATGCGCCGCGAGGTCCGCGCCACCGCCAACCGGCTCGCCAACTTCGACGACGCCAACCTGCGCCGCAGCGCCCGCGCCGCCGTCGCCGCCGGGGCCCGCGTGCAGCGCGCGCTGGAGATCCTCGGCGAGGAGGTGCCCGAGCACCTCGCCGCGGCCGGCCGGCTGCGCATGGAGCACAAGCAGGCGTCTCTTGAGGAGCTGGGCGCGCTCGCCGATCCGCCGCTCACCAAGGACGCGGTCGCGGGCCGCATCCGCCGCCTCCTCGCGATGGCGGACAAGCGCGCCCAGGACCTGGGCATTCCCGGTACGGAGTGCAATCTGACCGAGGACATGTCCGAGGAGATCGAAGAGGAAATGGCCAAGGGCCTCGCCAACGGCATGGCGGGCGGTATCGCAGGCGGAATGGCGAGCGGCATGGCCGGAAGCCTCTGACCCGTACGACCTCGTGATCCGCACGGCCCCCGCTCCGCGGAATTCCTGACTCCGGATCAACTCGCTGCCCCTGGTGCCCCGTTGGGTGCCAGGGGCAGCTTTTTCGTGTTCCCTGTCTCCTCTTGACGTGACCATGAATGGTCATGATTCTGACGTTTGTTCACTCACGTGAAAGACAACAGCAAGGGGGGCACATGAGACGCAGAGCGAGATCGATCCTCGCCGCTTCTTCACTGCTGATAGCCGGAGTCGCGGCGGTACCCGCGGCCCAGGCACAGCCCGCCGGGAACGCCGCAGGGGGCGGCGACAGCATCTCGGTGTGGAACGCCAAGGTCACCCAGGCCCAGGTCCCGCTGCTGCTCAAGGCAGGCACCGACGCCCACGAACTGAGCGAGCGCGTCCCGGACAAGGGCACCGCCACGGTCGAGCTGATCCTCACCGTGAAGCAGGCCGCCGAACTCCGCGGCCAGGGCGTCGACATCAGCGAGCGCAAGGTCGCCTCCGCCAGGGCGCGTGCCGCGGTCCCGGGGGACGGCGTGTTCCGCCCGTACAGCGGAAAGGGCGGTCTCCAGGAGGAGCTGCTGGCCACCGCGCAGAAGTACCCGGACCTCACCAAGCTCGTCAGCATCGGCAAGACCGTGCAGGGCAAGGACATCCTGGCGCTCAAGCTCACCAAGGGCGCCAAGAGGACCGGAGACGGCGCCAAGCCCTCGACGCTCTACATGTCCAACCAGCACGCGCGTGAGTGGATCACCCCGGAGATGAACCGGCGGCTGATGCACCACTACCTCGACAACTACGGCAAGGACAAGCGGATAACGAAGCTGGTCGACAGCAGCGAGATCTGGTTCCTGCTCTCCGCCAACCCGGACGGCTACGACTACACGCACAGCAGCCCCGCGGACGGCGTCCGGCTGTGGCGCAAGAACCTCCGCGACACCAACGGCAACGGCACCATCGAGTCCGGCGACGGCATCGACCTCAACCGCAACTTCGCCTTCAAGTGGGGTTACGACAACGAGGGTTCCTCGCCCGACCCGGCCGACGAGACCTTCCGCGGCCCGACGCCGAACTCCGAGCCCGAGACCAAGGCGCTCGACGCGTTCCAGAAGCGCATCGGCTTCAAGTATGCGATCAACTACCACTCGGCCGCCGAGCTGATCCTCTACGGCATCGGCTGGCAGGTCGCCACCGGCAGCCCCGACGACGTGGCCCTCAAGGCCCTCGCCGGCACCCCGGAGAACCCGGCGGTCCCCGGATACCACCCGCAGGTCTCCTCGGAGCTCTACATCACCAACGGCGAGGCCGACGGCCACGCGGGCAACGTCAACGGCATCAAGATGTTCACGCCGGAGATGACCACCTGCGAAACCGCCTCCCACATCGACCCCAACGACCGCTGGAAGCCCGAGGACTGCGTCTCCGGCTTCAACTTCCCCGACGACGAGAAGCTGATCCAGCAGGAGTTCGCCAAGAACGTCCCGTTCGCGCTCTCCGTCGCGGAGACGAGCCTGACCCCGGACCGGCCGGTGTCCTCCGTCGGCATCGACGCCCCGGACTTCACGCCGGACCCGTTCACCTCCTCGTACGCCCGTGACAAGGACCAGGAAGTCAACGTCACGGTCCGCAAGTCGGTGCGCGACAAGGAGCTCAAGTACCGCGTCAACGGCGGCCGTACGCACGACCAGGCCCTGAAGGCCTGGGACGGCGGCGAGGTCTACGGCGACGAGGACAACACCTACTTCGACGACTACCGCGCCAAGGTCCAGGACGGCAAGCCGGGCGACAAGGTCGAGGTCTGGTTCACCGGCGTCACCAAGGCCGGAAAGCCCACCTCCAGCGAGCACTTCACCTACACGCTCGCCGAGCGCCCCAAGGCCGCGCACCTGGTGGTCGCCGAGGAGGGCGCACCCGCGACGCAGGTCCAGAAGTACGTGGACGCGCTCAGGGCGAACGGCCGCTCGGCCACCGTCTGGGACGTCGCCACCCAAGGCGCCCCGCACGCCCTCGGCGTGCTGGGCCACTTCGACTCGGTCGTGCACTACACCGGCGCCTCGGTGCCCGGCGGCCCGACCCAGCTCCAGCTCCGCTCGTACCTCAACGAGGGCGGCAAGCTGGTCGAGGCCGGTGAGAAGGCGGGCGGCGCCGCCAGGCTCGGCCCGGCCAACACCAACGACTTCAGCCAGTACTACCTCGGCGCGTACGGCCGGGTGGACTCTCCCGGTGCCACCGGCCTGGCCGGCGCAGGAGGCCTCGCCGGGGTCACCACCCCGCTGACCGGCGCCCCGGGCAACCCCCTGGACACCGCCGGCTCCTACCAGGTCACCTCGGACACGCTCCCGGTCGCACAGTTCCCGCAGTTCAAGAGCGCCCAGGCGGGCCGCTACACCGGGATCAACAACCCCTACGCCCCGTACGAGGGCCAGGGCATGGCCTCGGCGCAGAGCAACAACAGCAACTGGAAGCGCCTCACCCGCACCGTGGACCTCACGGGTGTCAGCGCCGCCGACAAGCCCGCGCTGAAGATGGCGCTCAACTGGGACACCGAGGGCGGCTACGACCACGCCCTCCTGGAGGCGCACACCACGGGCGCCGAGGACTGGACGACCCTGCCCGAGGCGGGCGGCCTGACCACGAACGCGGTGCCCGCCGAGTGCTCGGCCGGGTTCTTCATCAGGGCCCACCCGTTCCTGACGCACTACCTCACGCAGGGGACGGCCGGCTGCACGGCGACCGGCTCCAGCGGCGCCTGGAACAGCTTCACCGGCAGCTCCAACGGCTGGAAGCAGGTCTCCTTCGACCTGAGCGCCTACGCGGGCAAGAAGGTCGACCTGTCCCTCGCCTACGTCACCGACCCGGGCAGCCTGGAGCGCGGCGTCTTCGCCGACAACGCCCGGATCAGCGTCGGCGGCGCCGACCAGGCCGTCGAGGGCTTCGAGACCTCCCTCGGTGCCTGGGCGGCCACCCCGCCGCCTGCCGGCAGCCCGGCGGTCGTCGGACCGTGGGCCCGCACAGGCGAGCTGTTCCAGACGTTCGCGGGCGTCACCACGCGTGACACCGCACTCCTCGGCTTCGGCCTGGAGCACGTACCGGACGCCAAGCAGCGCGCCGTACTCCTGGAGAAGGCACTGAAGAGCATCAAGGGCTGATTCCGGAGCGCCGGGGCCGATGTCGGGACCCGGCTCCGGCAATGACTGAGAGTAGTCAGGGCTTTGGTCCCGACGGCCCGTACTCCCCGCTTCATTACTGGGGAG
>NZ_JBSGZD010000329.1:0-8519 GCF_053610825.1 Streptomyces sp. NPDC054863
TCCACCCCGAAGGGCTTCATCGTTCGACTTGCATGTGTTAAGCACGCCGCCAGCGTTCGTCCTGAGCCAGGATCAAACTCTCCGTGAATGTTTACTCGGCCAGTAAATTAATACAGCCGGTGAACACATCGGAAGAGCGGAACAGCCACCATCGGAATAAGACGGTGTGTTCCTGCGTCCTCGCTAGTGTTGCCCACCCGCACCCCGAAGGGCCGTGTGGGACTTTTCAAAGGAACCACCAACCACCGAAGTGGCCGGGGTATCAACATATTTGGCGTTGACTTTTGGCACGCTGTTGAGTTCTCAAGGAACGGACGCTTCCTTCGTACTCACCCTCGCGGGCTTTCCTCCGGACGTTTTCGTTCAGTTTGTTTCTGTTGTGTTCTTGCGTTTCCGACTCTATCAGACCGTTTCCGTTCCGATTCCCAGTCGAACTTGGGTTGTCTTTGCGGCCGTTGGGCCGTTCCGACGAGTGAGACATTAGCGGATTCCGGCGCCCCGAACCAAATCGGGGTTTCGACTTCCTCATTCGCGAAAAGTGCACGCAAAAGGAGGGCGACAGATGCCGCTTTCCAGACTTGTGTCCTGATTGCCGAATGGTTGCCCTGGGCCAGTCGGAACCGGTACTCACATCGGACAACCCGAAGAACTATACGCATCCCCCCAGGCAGCGTCAACCCCCTCTCCTGCGCCCCATCCGCCGGTATTAATTTGCATGGTCTGCATCTTTGCGTAGTCTGCAAGATGTGAAGAGCAAAGAGGGCGTACCCGGACTCCGTGAGCGCAAGAAGCAGGCCACTCGGGCCGCGCTGGCGGACGCCGCGGTGCGGCTGGCCGCGGAGCACGGGGCGGAGAACGTCACGGTGGAAGCCATCAGCAGCGCGGCGGGGGTCTCGCCGCGCACGTTCTTCAACTACTTCGACAGCCACGACGACGCCTTCCTCATGATCGACGCGGAGGTCGGCGAGCGCATTCGGCGTGCGGTGCGCGAGGCGCCCGCCTCCCTCTCCGTGCTCGACGTACTGCGCGAGGCGTTCTCGGCGGAGCTGCTCGACATAGCGGAGCGCCACGAGATCTGGAGCCTGCGCGCCAAGGTCTTCCAGCGTTCCCCTCATCTCCTCGTCCGCGGCCTCGGGGCGCACATGGCCGAGGAGCTGGAGCTTGCGGAGGCAGTCTCGGCACGGCTGGGGGGTGCCGAGGGCGAGCCCGTCGGTCTCTACCCGCGGCTGGTCGCCGCCGTAGCCACGACCGCCATCCGCGTCTCGATCGAGGACTGGTGCAGGCAGGCGCAGGGCGTTGCCTTCACCGAGGTGTTCGGGCGCGCCTTCGATCATCTGGCCTCCGGACTGGCCGCCCCCGACACGGCCCCCGGGCCGCCCCGTACCTGACATTCCTGCCCGGTCCCCGGATCGACTTCTAAGAAGGACACCTTGACCGCAATCGAGGCGCCCGACCAGGCGCCCACCTCCATGAGCCACAAGCAGATACTCCAGGCCATGTCCGGGCTGATGGCCGGCATGTTCGTCGCCATCCTGGCGGGCACGGTCGTGGCCAACGCACTGCCCCGGATCATCGCCGACCTCGGCGCCAGCCAGTCGTCGTACACCTGGGTCGTCACCTCCGAGCTGCTCGCCATGACGGCGACCGTCCCGCTGTGGGGCAAGCTCTCGGACCTCTACAACAAGAAGCTGCTGCTGCAGCTGTCCCTCGGGATGTTCGTGGTCGGCTCGCTGCTGGCCGGGTTCTCGCACGAAGTCGGGCTGCTGATCTTCAGCCGTGTCGTACAGGGCATCGGCGCCGGTGGTCTCACCGCGCTCGCGCAGGTCGTGATGGCCGCCATCATCCCGCCGCGTCAGCTCGGCAAGTACGCCGGCATCTTCGGGGCCGTCTTCGCGGTCGGCACGGTGGCCGGGCCGCTCATCGGCGGTGTGCTCGTGGACACCTCGTGGCTGGGCTGGCGCTGGTGCTTCTTCATCGGTGTCCCGTTCGCACTGCTCGGGATCGTGCTGTTGCAGCGCACGCTGAAGCTGCCGACCGTACGTCGTGACGTGAAGATCGACTTCCTGGGTGCGTTCCTGATCGTGGCGGGCGTCTGCGCGCTGCTGATCTGGACGTCGCTGGCGGGCCACCAGTTCGACTGGGCCTCGTGGCAGACGGCCGCGCTGACCGGTGGCGGTGTGCTGCTGCTCGTCGCTGCGGTGTTCGTCGAGGCGCGAGTGCCGGAGCCGATCATTCCGCTGACCATCTTCCGCAACCGCACGGTCACCCTGACCACGGTCGCGAGCCTGCTCGTCGGTGTGGCCATGTTCGGCGGCACCGTATTCCTGTCGCAGTACTTCCAGATCGCTCTCGGCAAGTCGCCGACGGCCGCGGGACTGATGAGTCTGCCGATGATCCTGGGTCTGCTGGTGTCGTCGACCGTCGCCGGCCAGATCATCAGCAGGACCGGCAAGTGGAAGGTGTACCTGGTCGCGGGCGCGGTCGTCATGACCGCCGGTCTCGGCCTGCTGGCGACCATCGACGCGGACACCCACTTCGGGCTGCTCAGCCTGTACATGGCGATCCTCGGCATCGGCGTCGGCATGCTGATGCAGAACCTGGTACTGGCCGCACAGAACGACGTCCCCGCCACCGAGCTGGGGGCCGCCACCTCGGTGCTGTCCTTCTTCCGCAGCATGGGCGGCACGATCGGCACCAGCGCGCTGGGCGCGGTCCTGGCCAGCCGGGTCGCGACCGAGATGACCAACGGCATGAAGGCGGCCGGCATGCCGGTTCCGCCGGGCGACGGCGGCGAGGCTTCCGTGCCCGACATGACCAAGCTGCCCGCGCCGCTCCGCGACATCGTGGAGAACGCGTACGGCCTGGCGACCGCCGACCTCTTCCTGCTGGCTGCTCCGTTCGCGGCGCTGGCGCTGGTGGCGGTGGTCTTCATCAAGGAGAAGCCGCTGAAGACCACGAGCGGCATGGAACGGCTCGCGGAAGAAAGTGCGGCTCAGGCGAGCGGCGACGGGGGCAGCAAGACTGCTTCGCCGACGTCGGTCGGCTGAACCGAGTGATGCGGTGAGTGAGTAGTTGAGTGAGTGAGCGAACGGCTCCGGTGGTCCCGCGTGGGGCGGCCGGGGCCGTTCTCGTGGCCGCTGCGCTCTTGCTACGGGGTTTACGGAGTGCCGTGCGGCGGGCGGACCTCGACGAACCAGCGGCGGCGCGGGCCCCGGTAGAGCAGTGCGTCCCAGCCGAGCGCGGTCAGCACTTCGGCACAGCGGGCGAGTCGGTCGCGTTCCTCGGCAGCGGCTCCGCTGCCTGGTGGGCCGAGCCAGTCGACGGCCGCGGTGTGCGGTTCCTCGCCGGGGCGCACCCGGTAGCCGGTGGCGGTGCGGTGTCCTTCGGAGTCGGTCGCCGAGGGGGTGAGGGGTGCGGCTTCCAGAGGGAGGGCGACCGCGTTGAGGAGTTGGCGGAGTTCCCAGGGGGCGGGTGCTGCTTCGGACCCCTGGGTGATGCGGCGGATCTGCAGCAGGCCGTCGAACGCGGTGCGGACCGCGGCGGCACGCTGCTCCGCGGGTTCCCCGTGCGGGAGGCCGTCGCCGGTCGCGGGCGCGAAGGGTTCCCGGGAGGGCGAGGACGAGGGTGAGGAGGAGGACGAAGGCGAGGACGAGGGTGCGGCCATGCGGCGAGTCTCCCCTTCTCCTGTCACAGGGTCTTCCCGTTCACGCGAACTCGCCCGGGGAGACGAGCCCCGTCTCGTACGCGAGGACCACGGCCTGGGCCCGGTCGCGCAGGGAGAGCTTCGCGAAGATGCGGGCGACGTGGGTCTTCACCGTCGCCTCACTGAGGGTCAGTTCGCGTGCCAGTTCGGCGTTGGAGAAACCCCGGCCCATCAGCGCGAGTACCTGCCGCTCGCGCGGGGTGAGTGTGGCCAGATCCCGGTGAGGTGCGGGTTTCGAGTCGGTCGTGACGAGCTCGGGCCGGTCGGCGAAGCGTTCCACCAGGCGCCGGGTGATCGACGGTGCGAGCAGTGCGTCGCCGGTGCCGACCAGGCGGACCGCGGCGGCCAGGTGCGCGGAGGTGACGTCCTTCAGGAGGAAGCCGCTGGCACCGGCGGCGAGGGCCGCGTAGACGTAGTGGTCGAGGTCGAAGGTGGTCAGCATGATCACCCTGCTGGTCGGGGCTTCGGCGTCCGGGGTTCCGGCGAGGATGCGCCGGGTGGCTTCCAGGCCGTCCATGCCTGGCATCCGTATGTCCATCAGGATCACGTCGGGGTCCAGCTCGCGGGTCTTCGCGACCGCTTCGGCGCCGTCGGCCGCCTCTCCCACCACGTCGAGGCCGCGGGCGGTGAGGATCATCCGGAAGCCGGTGCGTACGAGTTCCTGGTCGTCGGCGATCAGGACGCGCGGCGAGGGTTCCGGTACGGGAGCGGGGGCGGTGGGGGTCACGTGGGTCTCCGGTGTCGTCATGACGGCTCTCCTGCCGGTCGGTCCAGCGGGATGCGGGCCCTGACCCGGTAGCCGCCGCCGAGCCGTCGGCGGGCGTCGAGGTCGCCGCCGTACACGGCGACGCGTTCCCGCAGCCCGAGCAGCCCGCGTCCGGCGCCGTCCGCCCGGCCCGGCCCGTCGGCCGGAGACCCGGCGTGCGGCGGTTGCCGCGTGCCCGCGAGCACGCTGGGTCCGCTGTTGAGCACCTCCACCCGTACGTACCGGTCGGCGTAGCGCACCGTGACCTCGGCCCCGGACCCCGGACCGTGCTTGAGCGCGTTGGTCAGGGCCTCCTGGATGATCCGGTACGCGGTGACGTCGATCCCGGCCGGCAGCGGGCGCGGCTCGCCGGAGATGCGTACTTCCACGGGCAGTCCGGCGAAGGCGATCCGGTCGATCAGCGGGCCGAGTCTGCTCAGGCTGGGCTGCGGGGCCAGTTCCGGGGCGCTGGCTGCGGGGTCCTCGCCGTTCGGGGAGGGCGCCAACAGGCCGAGCAGGTGGCGCAGTTCGGTCATCGCCTGACGGCCGGCCGTCTCGACGGCGGTCATCGCGACAGCCGCCGCGTCGGGCATCGTGGCGAGCACTTCGCGCGCGGCGGAGGCCTGGACGACCATCAGGCTCACGTTGTGGCTGACGATGTCGTGCAACTCGCCCGCGATCCTTGCCCGTTCGGCGTCGACCGCGGCCCCGGCCGCGCTCTCCCGCTCGCGTTCGAGGAGCCAGCCGCGTTCCTCGACCTGTCGTCGGTGCGCCCTTCGCGCCCGTACGAGCGCCACCGCCAGTACACCGACGGCGCCGCACGCCACGGCCAGCGCGACCCCCCACCAACCCACCCCTGAACTCCACACGCCGTGATCATCGCAGCTGGTGCGGCGGGCCCGCGTCGTCCCCGGGGTGCAGCTCCGTACATCCCTGGGATGACGCGACGGGGCGGATACGTCCGGGGTGGGATGCCGGGCCCGTGGCCCCGCTTCTAGGTTCGTGCCATGACTCAAGATCACAACGGTGGGCGCGAGGTCGTCGTACACCTCGACGGCCTGCACAAGGAGTACGGCGACTCGAAGGCCCTGGACGGGCTGTCGCTGGAGGTACGGGCCGGGGACGCGGTCGCCGTGATGGGGCCGTCCGGCTGCGGGAAGTCGACACTGCTCAACATGATCGCCGGGCTCGACCGGCCGACGTCGGGCGGGGTGCGGGTGCAGGGGCAGGACCTCTCGGAGCTCAGCGAGACGGGGCTCGCGCTGTTCCGGCGGCGGCACATCGGGATGATCTTCCAGTTCTTCAATCTGATCGACGACCTGCCCGCGCTGGACAACGTGGCGCTGGCCGCCCAGTTGACGGGTACGTCCGCGAAGCACGCACGGCGGCGGGCGCTGGAGCTGCTCGACGAGCTCGGCATCGCGGACCGGCGGAACGTCTACCCGGCGGCACTCAGTGGTGGTGAGCGCCAACGGGTCGCGGTGGCAAGGGCGTTGATGAACCGTCCGGCGCTGCTGCTGGCGGACGAGCCGACCGGGGCGCTGGACAGCAGGGCGGGCGAGCAGGTGATGGATCTGCTCATCGATCTCAATCAGATCGGTCAGACGCTGGTGATCGTGACGCACGACCCGGAGCTGGCCACCCGGTGCGCGAGCCGGCTGGTGGAGGTCGCGGACGGGCGGGTGGCCCGTACGAGCACCTTGGACACGAGCGCTTCGGAGGCGACCGTATGAGCGCCGTGTGGCGGGCTTCGCGTGCGGCGGTGAAGCGGCGCAGGCTGCAGACGGTCGTGATCGGCCTGGTGGTGTTCTGCTCGACGATGACGGTGATGCTGGCGCTCGGGCTGCTGCTCGCCACCGAGGGGCCCTTCGAGAAGTCCTTCGAGAAGCAGCGGGGCGCGCATGCGGTGACCACTCTCGACCGGTCGAAGGTGACGGACGCGCAGGCCTCCGCGTCCGGCAGGCGGGCGGGTGTGGCGGCCTCGGCCGGGCCGTTCGGGCTGGTCGTCCTGGATGTGCCGACGGACCTGGCGGGCAGCCCTCCGGGACCGCTGGCCGTGGTGGGCAGGGCCGATCCGGCGGGTCCCGTGGACCGGGTGGAGCTGCTCGTCGGCCGCTGGGTGACCGGGCCCGGTGAGATCGTCCTCGGTTCTGTGCACGGCGGTTACGACGACGACACGCTCGGGCGCAAGGTCCGGGCGCGCGGGGCGCCGCCGCTCACCGTCGTCGGTTTCGCCACCAGCATGAGCAAGTCGGCCGCCGCCTGGGTGGCGCCGGAGCAGATGGCGGCGCTGCACCCGACGGCCGTGCAGATGCTGTACCGGTTCGACGCGGCGGGCACCAAGGAGGACGTCGCCTCGTCGCTGGCCGGTGCCACGGCGGAGCTGCCCGGGGGTGCGGTGACGTCGTCGCAGTCGTACCTCACTCTCAAACGGGCCTTCTCGTCGCTGGCCGATGCCTTTCTCCCGTTCATGACGGTGTTCGGAACGCTGGGGCTGCTGGTGTCGGTGCTGATCGTGGGGAACGTGGTCAGCGGGGCGGTCGTGTCGGGGTACCGGCACATCGGGGTGCTCAAGGCGTTGGGCTTCACGCCGAACCAGGTGGTCGCGGTCTATCTGGTGATGGTTTCCGTACCTGCCGTGGTGGGCTGTGCGCTCGGCACGCTGGCCGGTGGGCTGCTGACGGAGCCGGTGCTCAAGGTCGCGTTCGGCGGCATCCAGACGGGCACCGCCGCCATCGGGCTCAGCCCCTGGGTGGTGGTGGTCTGCCTGCTGGGCATGCCCGCCCTGGTCGCCTTCACCGCGCTGGTTCCGGCGCTGCGGGCGCACCGGCTGTCGGCCGCCCGTGCGATCACCGCGGGCAGCGCCCCGCGGAGCGGGCGGGGGCTGCGCGTGCAGCGGGCACTGGCCGGGACCCGGCTGCCGAGGGCGGTGAGCCTGGGGCTCGGGCAGCCGTTCGCCCGGCCGGGCCGGGCCGGGCTGACCATGGCGGCGATCGTCCTCGGCGTCGTCACGGTGACCGTCACGGTCGGGCTGACCAGCACGATGCTCGCGTTGGGGAACGCGGGCAAGGGTGACGGGAGGGCCCGGATCGCCGTGCAGGTGGGGCGTGCGTCGCAGCAGCAGACCGTGCCGAAGCTGGACGACGCGGCGATCGAGAAGCTGCTGCGCGCGCTGCCCGGAGCGTCCGAGGTCACGGCGCGCGGGCTGCTCCAGGTGCGGCTCAGCGGGTACGCGCAGAACAGGTTCGGGAACTTCTACCGGGGGGACCCCGCGGTCGACGCCTCGCTGCTGGTGGCGGGCCGGCTGCCGGAGGGGCCGGGCGAGGTCCTGGCGTCGCCCGAGTTCCTGGCGCAGCACGGGCTCGCGCTCGGCGACCGGATCACCCTGGAGGCCGAGGGACGCAAGGTCGCCGGGTCGGTGGTGGGCAGGACCATGGAGGGCAACCCCCTTGCACTGGACACCAGTTGGGAGACCCTGGAGCGACTCTCGCCCGGCACGCAGGCCATCGAGTACGGGGTCCGGCTGGTCCCCGGTGCGGACGCGCAGGCGTACGTCGAGGCGGTCCGGGCGGCCGATCCGGGCCTGCACGCGTCGGTGGGCAGCTCGGGCAACAGCGCCACCACGACGGTGGTCGGCTTCTCCACGGTGTTCACCGTCCTGCTGAGTACGGTCGCGGCGCTGGGTGTCTTCAACACGGTGCTGCTCAACGTCCGGGAGCGGCGCCGTGACCTGGGCATGCTCAAGTCGATCGGAATGACACCGCGTCAGGTGATGGTGATGACGGTGACGTCCGTGGCCGGACTTGGCTTCGTCGGGGGGCTGTTGGGGATTCCGCTGGGCGTGGCGGGGCACCGGTGGATCGTCGATCACGTGGGGATCGTCGAGTTCCCCGATGCGATGAAGGACGTGTGGGCCGCACCGCAGCTCTTGGGTCTCGGCCTGGCGGGTGTGGCGATCGCGGCGCTGGGTGCGGCGGTTCCCGCACGGTCGGCGGGACGGCTGAGGATCGCGAAGGTGCTGCACAACGAGTAGCGAGTGCGGGCGGGGGTGGGTGCCGAGGCACGCCCCCG
>NZ_JBSGZD010000330.1:0-8467 GCF_053610825.1 Streptomyces sp. NPDC054863
GCCCCGGCTCAAGGAACGAGCCGGGGCAGCGGGTGGAGCAGGTGGAGCGGAAGCAGGTGGAGCGGGCCGGGACTAGCCCATCTCCTCCAGCCTCTTGCCCTTGGTCTCCTTCACGAACTTGAGCACGAAGGGGATCGAGAGGGCCGCGAAGAACGTGTAGATGACGTACGTCCCGGAGAGGTTCCAGCTCGCCAGGGACGGGAAGCTCGCGGTGATCGCCCAGTTGGCGATCCACTGGGCGGCAGCGGCCACACCGAGGGCCGCGGCGCGGATCCGGTTCGGGAACATCTCGCCCAGGAAGACCCAGACGACGACACCCCACGACAGGGCGAAGAAGAGCACGAAGACGTGCGCGGCGATCAGTGCCACCATGCCCTGGGTGTCGGGCAGCTTGCCGCCCACCATGTCGGCGGAGAAGGCCCAGGCCTCGAAGGCGAGGGCGACCGTCATGCCGACCGAGCCGATCAGGGCGAGCGGCTTGCGGCCGATCCGGTCGACGAAGATCATCGCGATCACGGTGCCGATGATGTTGATGATCGACGTGGTGAACGAGTAGAAGAACGAGTCGCTCGGGTCGATGCCCACCGACTGCCACAGCGTCGCCGAGTAGTAGAAGGCGACGTTGATGCCGACCAGCTGCTGGAAGACCGAGAGGCCGATGCCGATCCAGACGATCGGCAGGAAGCCGAACCTGCTGCCCAGCAGGTCCTTGAAGGTCGACTTGTGGTCGCTGCGGATGCCGTGCTCGATCTCGGCGACGCGGGCGTCCAGGTCGATGTGCTCGCCCTCGACCTCGGCCAGGATCTTCTTGGCCTTCTCGGTCTTCCCGACGGAGACCAGGAAGCGCGGGGACTCGGGGATGACGAAGGACAGCAGGCCGTAGATCAAGGCGGGGACGACCATCACGCCGAGCATGACCTGCCAGGCTTCGAGGCCGGCGAAGACCTTGTGGCGGTCGTCGCCGTCGGCCCAGTTGAGGATGCCCCAGTTGACGAGCTGGGAGATCGCGATGCCCAGGACGATCGCGCCCTGCTGGAACGAACCCAGCCGACCGCGGTAGGCCGGCGGGGCGACCTCCGCGATGTAGGCCGGGCCGATCACCGAGGCCATGCCGATCGCGATGCCGCCGAGGAAGCGCCACATCGTGAGGTCCCACAGCGCGAAGGGCAGTGCGGAACCGACGGCGCTGATGGTGAACAGCACGGCGGCGATCTGCATGACCCGGATCCGGCCGATCCGGTCGGCGATCCGGCCGGCGGTCGCGGCGCCCACGGCGCAACCGATCAGTGCGACGGCGATGACCTGCCCGAGGGCTCCGGAGCCGATGTCGTACTTGGCACCGATGGCCTTGGTGGCGCCGTTGATCACCGAACTGTCGTAGCCGAAGAGGAAACCGCCCATCGCGGCCGCGGCCGTGATGAAGATGACATGGCCGAGGTGCTCCGGAGCGGCCTGCTGGCCTCCGGATGACGACGGTGTCGCTGTGCTGGTCACGTGAACTCCTGGGCCCGGCCGCGTTGCCGGGCATGTCCGTGGGGGGCAGGCACTTCAAGTGGACTACCAGTGGGTCACAACTCCGCGTTGCTCACCACTTGAAGCTTCTTGTAGCCCAGTTGTTTCTACTTGAATCCAAAAGGGACGGAGGAGATCGTAATCCTTCACCTTTTGAAGCAAGCAGTGGGGCACCCCCACGGACCCAAGCGGACTGGAATGACCGGCAAAGGCACGAAACGCCCAGGAATCGGCACTCAGTGCAGCCGCTGGCTGATCACCTTCGACACCCCGTCACCCTGCATCGATACGCCGTAGAGGGCGTCCGCCACCTCCATCGTGCGCTTCTGGTGCGTGATCACGATCAACTGGGAGCTCTCCTGGAGTTCCTTCATGATCCGAATCAAGCGCTGGAGGTTGGTGTCGTCCAGCGCCGCCTCGACCTCGTCCATCACATAGAAGGGACTGGGTCTGGCCTTGAAGATCGCCACCAGCAGCGCCACCGCCGTCAGCGACCGCTCGCCGCCCGACAGCAGCGAGAGCCGCTTGACCTTCTTGCCCGGAGGACGCGCCTCCACATCGACCCCGGTCGTGAGCATGTTGTCGGGATCGGTCAGGATCAGCCGCCCCTCGCCCCCCGGGAACAACCGCGAGAAGACGCCCTCGAACTCCCGCGCCGTGTCCCGGTACGCCTCGGTGAACACCTGCTCCACCCGCTCGTCGACCTCCTTGATCACCTGCATCAGGTCGGCCCTGGTCCGCTTGAGGTCCTCCAGCTGCTCGGAGAGGAACTGGTGCCGTTCCTCCAGCGCCGCGAACTCCTCAAGAGCCAGCGGATTCACCTTCCCGAGCTGCTGGTACGCCCGTTCGGCGGCCTTCAGCCGCTTCTCCTGCTCCGCGCGCACGAAGGGGCGGGGCAGGTTGCGGGGGTGCTCCGGGTCCTGGGGCAGCTCCTCCCCCTCGGCGGGCAGCGAAGGCGGCACGGACTGCGCGGGCCCGTACTCCGTCACCAACGACGCCGGTTCCACGCCCAATTCCTCCAGGGCCCTGGTCTCCAGCTGCTCGATCCGCAGCCGCTTCTCCGCTCCGAGCACCTCGCCGCGGTGAACCGAGTCGGTCAGCTTGTCGAGTTCCTGCTTCAGCTCCCGGCCCCGGCCGCGCTCGGCACCCAGTTCCCGCTCCCGCCCGGCCTTCGCCGCCTCCGCCACCGACCGCTCCTCGGCCGCCCGTACGAGAGAGACCTCGGCGTGCGCGAGCAGCTGTCTGGCGCCCGCCGCGACGGCCGCCGCGACCTGCGCCTCGTACCGCATCCTGGCCCGCCGCTGCTCGGCGCGCGCCCGGGCCTCGCGCTCGGCGCGGGCGCCCCGGTCGAGCGAGTCGGCCCGTCCGGCCAGACCCTTGACCCGCTCCTCGTGGGTACGGACCTGGAGCCTGGCCTCCATCTCGGTCTGGCGTGCGTTCGCCCCGTCGGCCGCGAGCCGGTCCCGCTTCGCGGTGTCCGGTTCCTCCTCGACCGGGGCCTCCTCGGCGACCGCGAGCCGCTCCGCGAGCTCCTCGGCCTCCTCGGTGGCCCGCTCCAGCGCGTCCTGCGCCTTGGCGGCGGCTGCCGCCGACCGCTCGGCCTCGCCCGCCGCGCCGCGCGCCTGCCCGGCGAGCCGCCCCAGCTGCTGCGCGACCGCCGACCTCTCGCGGTCCCCGGCCCGCCGCGTCTCCCCCAACTCCTCGACCAGCGCGGCACATCGGGCCTTCCGCTCCCCCGCCGCCCGCTGCCTCCCGGCCAGCTCCTCGCACCGCAGGGCCAGCTCCGCGAGCTCCGCACCGGCCTCGTCGACGGAGGCCTGCACTTCGAGGAGGCTCGGCGCTCCCGCCGAACCGCCCTGTGCGAAGTGCGCCCCCAGCACATCGCCCTCCGCGGTCACTGCGGTCAGCGCCGGATGCGCGTGGACCAGGTTCTCGGCGTCCTCCAGCGTGCCCACCACGACGATGCCGCGCAGCAGCCGCCGCACGGCCGGCATCAGCTCGTCGGGACCCCGGACGAATTCCACGGCGTACGGGGCGGAGGCCTGCGGCAGTGCTTCGGGAGCGTTCCCCTCCCCCGCGAGCAGCAGCGCCGCCCGGCCCCCGTCCTGCTTGCGCAGCAGCCGGATCGCCTCGACCGCGGTCGCCGGCCCTGTCACCGCCACGGCGTCGGCCGCCGCGCCGAGGGCCGCCGCCACCGGGACCTCGTAACCCGGTGCGACCGTCAGCAGTTCCGCAGCCGGTCCGAGCAGCCCGGAGAGCCGCTCCCCCGCATCGAGGAGCGCGCCCGTCCCGTCCTTGCGGCGCAGCCCGAGCGCGAGGGCCTCACGGCGGGCCAAGGTCGCGGCGCGGCCCCGCTCGACGGCGGTCAGCTCCTCGCGTACGGCAGTCAACTGCCTCTCGGCGTCGGCCAGTTCGCGCTTCGCCTCCTCGTGCCGTACGGCCAGTTCCTCGTCGCCCGCGTCCAGGGCGTCCACCTCGGCCTTGAGCTGCTCGTACTCCTCCTGGGCCGTGACGGCACGTTCCTGCGCGGCGTCCCGGGACTCGGCGAGCCTGCCGATCTCGGCCTGGGCCGAGCCGGCTCTGCCGCGGGCCGCGTTGACCTGCCCGTTCAGCCGGGCGAGCCCTTCGCGGCGGTCGGCGATCGCACGCGCCAGATCCTTGAGCCTGCGCTCCTCCGCCGCCAGGTCCCGCTCCAGCTCGGCGCGGTGCTCGACGGTGTTCTCCAGGGCGTGCTGCGCCGCCTCCAGGGCGGCCTCCAGCTCGGCCTCCTGCTCACGGATCCGGGCGGCCTCGCGCTCCATGTCCTCGGGGTCCCGGCCGCGCCGCTCCTCCTCGGGGGCCGCGTTCGCGCTGGTCACCCGGGCGTCGGCGAGCGAAATGGTGCCGCGCACCCGCTCGGCGAACTGCGACAGCTCGTACCAGCTCTGCTGTGCCCGCTGGAGCCTGGGCGCCAGCCGCCGCACCTCTTCCTCCAGCTCGGCCTCGCGCTGCTGGGCGGCCCGGAGCTGTGCCTCGGCCGCCTCCTTGCGCTGCTTCAGTGCGGCCTCGTCGGCGATCTCGGCGCCGAGCGCCTCCTGCAGCGTGACGAGATCGTCGGCGAGCAGCCGCAGCCGTACGTCGCGGAGGTCGGCCTGGATGACGGCGGCCCGCCGGGCCACGGCGGCCTGCCGCCCCAACGGCTTGAGCTGGCGCCGGAGTTCACCGGTGAGGTCCTCCACGCGCGCCAGGTTGGCCTTCATCGACTCCAGCTTCCGCAGCGCCTTTTCCTTGCGCTTGCGGTGCTTGAGAACGCCCGCCGCCTCCTCGATGAAAGCGCGGCGGCCCATCGGATCGGCGTGCAGCACGGAATCGAGCTGGCCCTGCCCGACGATCACATGCATTTCCCGGCCGATACCGGAGTCGGAGAGGAGTTCCTGAATGTCGAGCAGTCGGCAGGTGTCGCCGTTGATCTGGTATTCGCTGCCGCCGTTGCGGAACATGATCCGCGTAAGGGTGACTTCGGCGTACTCGATGGGCAGCGCGCCGTCGGAATTGTCGATGGTGAGCGACACTTCGGCACGGCCGAGCGGGGGCCGCCCGGTCGTGCCGGCGAAGATGACGTCTTCCATCTTGCCGCCGCGCAGCGACTTGGCGCCCTGCTCTCCCATGACCCAGGAGAGCGCGTCCACCACATTGGACTTGCCCGAACCGTTGGGCCCCACGACACAGGTGATGCCCGGTTCGAAGCGGAGCGTCGTCGCGGACGCGAATGACTTGAAACCTCGGAGGGTCATGGCCTTGAGATGCACGCAGCCGGACTCTACCGGGCTGTCGCGGTTTCACCGATGAACGTGCAGGGCACATCAGACGGTAGGAAAACGCGGTGCGACCGGGGGGTTGACCGAGGCCGAAAAATTGAAGAAGGGACGCCGAAACGTCCCTTGCGGATCCATGAAGACATGCGGATCCCAGCAGACCGGCGCAGGTGACGACCTGGGACGGAACAACTGAATCAGAATCAGGTGAGCGCGGGCTCCGCGCGCGGGACGTCGATTTCGAAGTCCTCGTCGAGCAGAGAAGAATCTCCGCGGTGCTGAGCGGCGGCGGTGAGCGTGTCGTTCTCGTTCTGAATCCGGTTGACCTCGGACTCAAGATCCTGAACACGCTGCTGAAGCCGTCGCATCTCGGCGAGGAGTCGCGGATCGGAGCCGCCGACGTAACCGAGAAGCGCCTTTGCCATGATGAGTGGTCCTCCACACTGAGTGACCGACCGAGAGCGGTGTGGGTCGTGAGGGAATCGCACCCGCGGTGCTTGGCAGTGATGTTGATTCACTGCGGTTCTCACTGGTTCTCGCTGCCAAACAGCTAAGGTGCGCGGGGATTCCAGAGTCTCACCAAAAAGTTTGACGGTCAACACGATCACGCCCCGTATCGACGGGCAAACCCGGGGGCGTACTGCCGTGCCGCGACGAGCGCTGGCACCGGCGACGCATCTCCTGCGGGGCCCTGGGGGCGTAGAGATCATCCTTGTACGGGCAGCCTTCCACGGCAAGCCCTTTCTGGCAACCACCAGGGCATTCCCTCCGCACGCACCCCGCCGCGACACCTCCGCACGGACCTTCTGCGGCCCGTACGGGAGGCGGTGGGGAGCACCTCGGAGCCGACCCGGTCAACGGATCGCGAAGCCGGTGGAACCCCCACGAGGTGTGCCCCATATCTCAGTGACACCGTCGACCCGGCCGGGAGTGTCGCTGGAGTGCAGCCAGTCAAGGAGCCGGTGGCAATTCTCACGCGGGCCTTCGGCCACCACCTGCACCCGGCCGTCGTCGAGGTTGAGGGCGAAGCCGGTGAGGCCGCCGATCTCCAGTGCGTTTGCCCTGGTGAACCAGCGAAAGCCCACTCCCTGTACCCGGCCGCGTACCCAGGCGGTGAGCCGCGCGTCCGCCCGTGCATCTTCATTCATGACTGCACGCTAACCGGCCAAATCCTCACGAGACACTTCGCCCCCACCCGGCATGGCGTACAGTCCCGACGCAATGAGCCTCATCCGTATGGGTGAACACATTGACCGTCGAGTTTTGAGGAAGGCACAGCAGATGGGACGCCATCGACGCACTGCCGCCGGGCCCGCAGCGGAAGACCGCGCGGATGCTCCGGCAGGCGGGAACCGGGGCGCCGGCCGCCGGAAAAAGCGGGCCGTGCCCGTAAGGACCGGGCTGCTCGGAGTCTCCGCGGCCATGGCCTTCGGCGCCGTGGCGGTTGCTTCCGGAATCCTTCCCGGCGGCGACAACTACACCCTCGGCGGCGACGCCCCCGGCTCCGGCGACCGGGTGACCGCGGGCGGCGCGGTGGACCTCAAGGCCCAGGGCGGCGCCTCGGCGACCCCGACCGACCGTGCGTCCACCCCGTCCTCCGCACGCGGCGAAGAGCGCGTCCAGGGGCCGTCGAAGACCCCTGCTCCCGAGCGTTCGACGCCGGCGGCCAAGGACCGGAAGCCTGCCGAGAATTCGCATAAGCAGACGGCCGAGGAGCCGAAGAAGGAGTCCACCAAGGCTCCGGAGACCGCTCCCCCGAAGCAGACCAGGAGCACGCCTGCGGCCGAGACCCCGGCTGCGAAGAGGCCGCTGAAGGCCCCCGCGTCCGCGAACGACGCAGCCGCCGCCGTCCTCTCCCTGGTCAACCAGGAGCGTGCGAAGGCCGGCTGCAGCCCGGTCCGCCCGGACACCGGTCTGGCGACGCTGGCCGCGAACTTCAGCCGGGACATGGCGTCCCGCGGCTTCTTCGAGCACACCGACCCGGACGGCGCGACCCCGTGGGACCGCGCGGCGAAGGCGGGCATCAAGGACCTCGGCGGCGAGAACATCGCCCGCGGCCAGGCCGACGCCCAGGCGGTGATGGACGCCTGGATGAAGAGCGAGGGTCACCGCGCGAACATCCTGAACTGCGACTACACGACGCTGGGCGTCGGTGTGCACATGGGCGAGGGCGGCCCGTGGTGGACGCAGGACTTCGGGTTCTGAGCCCCTCACTCATGACGCCTCGGTAGTCACGCCGTGATGCGCGGCGGTCGCTGGCAGCGCGGGCAGAAGTAGCTGGACCTGTTCATCCACGGGCGGCGCCGCATCGCGGTGCCGCACCGGCCGCACGGCTCGCCCTCGCGCCCGTACGCGTCGAGGGACCGGTCGAAGTACCCCGATTCGCCGTTCACGTTGACGTACAGGCTGTCGAAGCTGGTGCCGCCGACGGCGAGCGCCGCGTTCATCACGTCCCGTACGTGACCGAGGAGCTCGGTCGAGCGGGGCTTCGTCAGGGTCGCGGTCGGCCGGTCGTAGTGCAGTCGCGAACGCCACAGGGCCTCGTCCGCGTAGATGTTGCCGACCCCGCTGATCAGCGACTGGTCGAGCAGCGCCCGCTTGATCGTCGTACGCCTCAGCCGCAGTGCCGTGTGGAAGGCCGCGTCGTCGAACGCCTCGTCCAGCGGGTCGCGCGCGATGTGCGCGATGACGTCCGGGAGGCCGTCGGGGGTGGTGTCGTGCAGCGAGAGGCCGCCGAAGGTCCGCTGGTCGACGAAGCGCAGCTCCGTCCCGAGACCGTCCTCGAAGCGCAGTCTGACCCGCAGATGCTTCTCGTCGGACGCCTCCTCGCTCTGCACGAGCAGCTGCCCGCTCATCCCGAGGTGGCCGAGCACCGCCAGCGGCTCGTCCTCAAGAGGCAGCCACAGGTACTTGCCGCGCCGCAGGGCCGTCCCGATGCGCCGGCCCCGCAGCCGCAGGGCGAAATCCGCACCGCCGGCGAGATGGCGGCGCACCGCGCGCGGGTGCAGCACCTCGACCTCGGCGACGGTCCGCCCGGCGACCCACCGCTCCAGTCCACGGCGTACGACTTCCACTTCGGGCAGCTCGGGCACGGCGGCTCTCCTCATGTGATGCGTGGTATCGCGGGGTGACACACGTCCGGCCCCGGCGCCGCCCCTTAC
>NZ_JBSGZD010000331.1:0-8462 GCF_053610825.1 Streptomyces sp. NPDC054863
CTACGGCCCCACCGAGCCTGGCGGAACTTCCTAGAAGGAAACCCCTCTAGGGCGTCTCTTTGGAATTCCCTTGCGGGAATTACCTACTTGGCCTTCTCGAGGATCTCGACGATGCGCCAGCGCTTCGAGGCCGACAGCGGACGCGTCTCCATGATGACAACGCGGTCGCCGACGCCTGCGGCGTTGGACTCGTCGTGAGCCTTGAGCTTGTTCGTACGGCGGATGACCTTGCCGTACAGCGCGTGCTTGACGCGGTCCTCGACAGCGACGACGACGGTCTTGTCCATCTTGTCGCTGACGACGAGACCCTCACGGGTCTTGCGGAAACCGCGCTGCTCAGTCGTCTCAGTCACATTCTTCTCGCTCATCAGGCGCTCTCCACCGTCTCGATGCCCAGCTCGCGCTCACGCATCAGGGTGTAGATCCGGGCGATGTCCTTACGGACGGACTTGAGCCGGCCGTGGTTCTCGAGCTGCCCGGTCGCCGCCTGGAAGCGGAGGTTGAACAGTTCTTCCTTGGCCTCACGGAGCTTCGCGACGAGGTCCTCGTCGTTCAGCTCGCGCAGCTCAGTCGCCTTCGTACCGGCCACCATCACGACTCACCTGCCTCGCGCCGAACAATCCGGCACTTCATCGGAAGCTTGTGAGCAGCGCGGGTAAGCGCCTCACGAGCAATCTTCTCGTTCGGGTAGGACAGCTCGAACATCACCCGACCGGGCTTGACGTTCGCGATCCACCACTCGGGGGAGCCCTTACCGGAACCCATGCGGGTCTCGGCGGGCTTCTTCGTGAGCGGACGGTCCGGGTAGATGTTGATCCAGACCTTGCCGCCACGCTTGATGTGGCGGGTCATCGCGATACGAGCCGCTTCGATCTGGCGGTTCGTCACGTAGGCCGGGGTCAGCGCCTGGATGCCGTACTCGCCGAATGCGACCTCAGTACCACCCTTGGCCATACCACTGCGCTTGGGGTGGTGCTGCTTGCGGTGCTTGACCCTACGAGGGATCAGCATGTCGGTCAGGCCTCCGTTCCGGTGCTCTCGGCCGGAGCAGCGGCGGCGGGAGCGTCGGCCTTGGGGGCCTCGGCTGCCGGCGCGGACTGCTGCGGCTTGCGGCCACGGCCGCCACGCTCGCCACCACGACCACCACGGGCCGGGCGGTCGGCCGCGCCACCGGCGCCACGGGCCGGGCGGTTACCCGCACGGGCCGCAGCGTTCTCGGCGCGAACCTCGGCGATGTTCTTGACGTCGCCCTTGTAGATCCAGACCTTGACGCCAATGCGACCGAAGGTCGTCTTGGCCTCGAAGAAGCCGTAGTCCACGTTCGCGCGGAGCGTGTGCAGCGGCACACGGCCCTCGCGGTAGAACTCCGACCGGGACATCTCGGCGCCGCCGAGGCGACCGCCGCACTGGATCTTGATGCCCTTGGCGCCGGCCTTCATGGTGCCCTGCATGCTCTTGCGCATGGCACGACGGAAGGAGACGCGGGAGGAGAGCTGCTCGGCAACGGCCTGGGCAACCAGCTGAGCGTCCATCTCGGGGTTCTTGACCTCAAGGATGTTCAGCTGGACCTGCTTGCCCGTGAGCTTCTCGAGGTCACCGCGGATGCGGTCGGCCTCGGCGCCACGGCGGCCGATGACGATGCCCGGACGAGCGGTGTGGATGTCCACACGCACGCGGTCACGGGTGCGCTCGATCTCCACCTTCGAGATGCCGGCGCGCTCCATGCCGGACGTCATCATCCTGCGGATGGCGACGTCTTCCTTGACGTAGTCCTTGTACAGCTTGTCGGCGTACCAACGGGACTTGAAGTCCGTGGTAATGCCGAGTCGGAACCCGTGCGGGTTTACCTTCTGGCCCATTACCGGGTTCCTTCCTTGCTGCTGACGACCACGGTGATGTGGCTGGTCCGCTTACGGATCCGGTAGGCACGGCCCTGAGCACGCGGACGGAACCGCTTCAGGGTCGGGCCCTCGTCCACGTACGCCTCGCTGATGACCAGCGAAGAAGCGTCGGAGTGGTCGTAGTTGTGCGCGGCGTTGGCGATGGCGCTGTCAAGCACCTTGCCAACCGGCACGCTCGCGGCCTGCGGGGCGAAACGCAGGACCGCCTGAGCCTCCGTGGCATCCATGCCACGGATAAGGTCCACCACTCGGCGGGCCTTCATGGGCGTGACGCGGATGTACCGCGCCTGGGCCCTGGCTTCCATGGTTGTCCCTTCGGTGTCGTTCATAGTCTTCGCACCCCGCCTTAGCGGCGCTTCGACTTGCGGTCGTCCTTGACGTGGCCGCGGAAGGTGCGGGTCGGCGCAAACTCGCCGAGCTTGTGGCCGACCATCGACTCGGTGACGAACACCGGGACGTGGATCTTGCCGTTGTGCACCGCGATGGTGTGACCCAGCATGCTGGGGATGATCATCGAGCGCCGGGACCAGGTCTTGATGACGTTCTTGGAGCCAGCTTCGTTCTGTACGTCCACCTTCTTTACAAGGTGTCCGTCGACGAAAGGCCCCTTCTTGAGACTGCGCGGCATCTAAACCCGCTCCTAGCGCTTCTTGTTCGACTTGCGGCGGCGGACGATGTACTTGCTCGAAGCCTTCTTCGGCGAGCGAGTACGACCCTCCTTCTGACCCCACGGGGAGACCGGGTGGCGACCACCGGAGGTCTTACCCTCACCACCACCGTGCGGGTGGTCGACCGGGTTCATCGCAACACCGCGAACGGTCGGGCGAACGCCCTTCCAGCGCATGCGGCCGGCCTTGCCCCAGTTGATGTTCGACTGCTCGGCGTTGCCGACCTCGCCAATCGTGGCGCGGCAGCGGGCGTCGACCAGGCGAATTTCACCGGAAGGCATACGAAGGTGGGCCATGACGCCCTCCTTCGCCAGCAGCTGCACGGAGGCACCGGCGGAGCGGGCGAACTTCGCACCGCCACCGGGCCGCAGCTCGATGTTGTGGATGGTGGTACCCACCGGGATGTTGCGCAGCGCGAGGTTGTTGCCCGGCTTGATGTCGGCCGTGGGGCCGTTCTCAATCCGGTCACCCTGCGACAGGCCACGCGGGGCGAGGATGTAACGCTTCTCGCCGTCCGCGTAGTGCAGCAGCGCGATGCGCGCGGTGCGGTTGGGGTCGTACTCGATGTGCGCGACCTTGGCCGGCACGCCGTCCTTGTCGTGACGACGGAAGTCGATCACGCGGTAGGCGCGCTTGTGGCCACCACCCTGGTGGCGAACGGTCACACGACCGGCGTTGTTACGGCCGCCCTTGCTGTGCAGAGGGCGGACCAGCGACTTCTCCGGCGTGGACCGCGTGATCTCGACAAAGTCGGCTACGGAGGAGCCACGGCGGCCCGGCGTAGTCGGCTTGTACTTGCGGATTCCCATTTCTCAGTCCTCGTCCGATTCCGGACGATCCAGACCGCCGTCAGGCGGTCGGACCGCCGAAGATGTCGATACGGTCGCCCTCGGCGAGGGTCACGATGGCGCGCTTGGTGTCAGCGCGCTTGCCGAAACCGGTCTTGGTCCGCTTGCGCTTCCCCTGCCGGTTGATCGTGTTGACCCCGGTGACCTTGACCGAGAAGACCGCTTCCACGGCCTGCTTGATCTGGGTCTTGTTGGAGCCGGGCGCGACGATGAACGTGTACTTGTTCTCGTCGAGCAGCGCGTAGCTCTTCTCGGACACGACCGGCTTGACAAGAATGTCGCGGTGGTCCGTGAAGGTCTTGCTGGTAACGATCGCGGTCATCAGGCGTCGCTCCCTTCGGTCTCATCGGCCTTGGGGCCAGACACGAAGGACTCGAAGGCGGCCTTGGTGAAGACCAGGTCGTCCGAGACGAGCACGTCGTACGTGTTCAGCTGGCCCGGCTCCAGGATGTGCACCTGGGGCAGGTTGCGGGCGGAGAGCCACGCGGCCTCGTCCGAACGCTCGGCAATCAGGAGCACGTGCTTGCGCTCGCTGACCTTGCCCAGCAGGGACTTGGCGGCCTTCGTGGAAACCGCACCGTCGACCACGCCGGTGACGACGTGGATGCGAGCGTTGCGAGCCCGGTCGGTGAGGGCACCGCGCAGGGCGGCGGCCTTCATCTTCTTCGGGGTCCGCTGCGAGTAGTCACGCGGCTTCGGGCCGTGGACGACGCCACCGCCTGCGAACTGCGGGGCGCGGGTCGAACCCTGACGGGCGCGGCCGGTGCCCTTCTGGCGGTACGGCTTGCGACCGCCACCGCGGACTTCGCCGCGACGCTTGGTCGAGTGCGTGCCCTGGCGGGCAGCGGCCAGCTGAGCGACAACGACCTGGTGGATCAGCGGAATGCTGACCTTGGCGTCGAAGATCTCCGAGGGGAGTTCGACGGTCCCGGCCTTGTCACCTGCCGGCGAAAGGATGTCAATGGTGCTCATCGGTTCCTCAAACCCCCTTGGCCGCGGTGCGGACCAGGACGAGGCCACCGTTGGGGCCGGGGACGGCGCCCTTGATGAGCAGCAGACCCTTCTCGGCGTCAACGGCGTGGACGGTCAGGTTCTGGGTGGTGACCCGCTCGTTACCCATGCGACCCGCCATGCGCATGCCCTTGAAGACACGGCCGGGGGTGGCACAGCCACCGATGGAACCAGGCTTGCGGTGCACGCGGTGGGCACCGTGCGAGGCCTTGCCACCGGCGAAGTTGTGACGCTTCATCACACCGGCGAAACCCTTGCCCTTGCTCTTGCCCGTGACGTCAACCTTGACGCCGGACTCGAACACCTCGGCAGTGATCTCCTGGCCCAGCGTGTACTCGCTGGAGTCCGGGGTGCGCAGCTCCACGAGGTGGCGGCGCGGGGTCACGTCGGCCTTGGCGAAGTGACCCTTGAGGGGCTTGTTCACCTTGCGCGGGTCAATCTCGCCGAAGGCGATCTGGACCGACTCGTAGCCGTCGTTGTCGTTCGTACGTACCTGCGTCACGACGCACGGCCCGGCCTTGACGACGGTCACCGGGACAACCCGGTTGTTCTCGTCCCAGACCTGGGTCATGCCGAGCTTCTCGCCCAGGACGCCCTTGATGTTCTTGCTCATCTCGGCCCGTCCCTTCAGAGCTTGATCTCGATGTCGACGCCCGCCGGCAGGTCGAGGCGCATCAGCGAGTCAACCGTCTTCGGCGTGGGGTCGAGGATGTCGATGAGGCGCTTGTGGGTGCGCATCTCGAAGTGCTCGCGAGAGTCCTTGTACTTGTGCGGCGACTTGATGACGCAGTACACGTTCTTCTCAGTGGGCAGCGGCACCGGGCCTGCGACCGACGCACCAGTGCGGGTCACCGTCTCGACGATCTTCTTCGCCGAGGAGTCGATGACCTCGTGGTCGTAGGCCTTGAGCCGGATGCGGATCTTCTGTCCCGCCATGGCTACTAGTAGTCCTGTCTCTCATAACGCTCTGGAACCCGGGAAGCTGCGCTCTGCGTGCTCAGCACCGCTCCCCTCCGACCCACGCGGTCGGGCGTGTCGCATCCTCGCCAGCGTGAAATCCCAAAGGATTTCCCTGCCTGTAAGGGATGCGGTCCGCGACCGCAAGCCGGGGGAGAACACCCACCGGGTGCCTGGTCAGCACCGCACTAACACTTCCCGAAAGATTCCCGTACGTCCGCTCCAGCGCTGCCCAAGGGGCAGTTGGGGCGACGAGTACTGTGGGACTCGCTTCCGGTCCTCCCGGCGGGAGGCGTGCAGCATCGATACTCAACCGAGCAACCCCGACAGTCTGCCATACGGGGCATGGGGCGCGCCAATCGGGCGGAAGAGATTACCCCCAGGGCGACGGAGGTCAAACCGCCCGTCCGCGCGGACCCCGACGACGCTCTTCGTTCCGGGCAGGAATCACCCCTCCTCACGGGCCGGGCGATTACCGCACGCGACCACCGGAGGGCTGTCGGTGACGTCTCGGCCGAGGCGCAAGTGCGCGACGACGGACCGAGAGGCGCATCACACAGGCCGGGCCGGGTCGCGGAGGACGTAGAACAGCGCATCACGCCGCTCATCACTCACACGGGTGGTCTCTGCCAACTCGGCGGGATTTCAAGGTAGTTGCCGGACAGATGCTCGCCCCGATCACGGGAACACCCGACACCGGAACCGCTTCACCGTCGTCGGCAGCCTCCTCGTCTCGCTGCGCGTCGACGACCCCCGGTTCACCCTCGCCGACCGGGACGTACACCGCCTGGGCCCCGCCGTGGAACCCCGGACACCGGGGAGGCGTGAGACGCGCAACGTCCGACCCGGCGCAGGCAACCCACCGCCCCGTCCCCCCGTCTAGCTGAGCGCAGCGCGAGGACCAGCCGCTGCGGGGGAAGCCGGACGGAGAACCACCACTCATGACCACAGTGCCCGGGTCGCGCCTGCCCAGACGCACCCTGCTGGCCGCCGCGGCGTCCGGCGCCGCGGCCGTCGCCGTTTCCTCCTGTACGGTGCCGCCGCCCCGGCGCCGCGAGCCGGTGACCGATCCCGCTCCTGGGCGGCCCATCGCGCATTCCGAGCGGTCGCTGCTGCTGCAGTTCCTCGCGCACCCGGACGACGACCTGTACTTCATGAACCCGGACACCCGGCGGATGCTGGACGCCGGGACGCCCGTCGTCTCGGTGTACGTCACCGCGGGCGAGGCCAACGGGGTCAATCACGCGCCGGGCGACCCCCGTCCCGAGCCCGACAAGAGCGCGTACGTCTCCTCCCGCCAGCAGGGGCTGCGGCAGGCGTACGCCACCCTGCTGGGGCTGCCGAAGTTCACGCAGTGGCAGCGGACCGTGCTGGAGCTGCGCGGCGGCAAGCAGGCCGAGCTGAACACCCTCGCGAACGGTCAGCTCAGGGCCGACCTCGTCTTCCTCGACATCTCCGTGAACTCCTCCCGCAGCCGGCCCGCCCTGCCCGCCCTGTGGGCCGACCGGGGCATGCGGCAGCGGACCATGGTGGCCGACAACTCCCCCGTCAAGAAGGTGAGTTCGTACGACTACGACGAGCTCGTGGAAGCGCTGACCGGGCTGCTCGACCACTACCGGCCCACCGTCGTGCAGACCCTCGACCCCGATCCGGACATCCAGCACAGCCCCGAGCGCGTACGCAGCAAGGACAGCGAGCAGCGCGGCTACTCCGACCATGCCGACCACACCGCCGTCGCCTGTTTCAGCTGGGCGGCGCTGGTCCGCTGGGTCGCGGAGAGCACCGGCCGGGGCCGCCCGGTCCCCCGCTTCACGACCACCGCCTTCCGCGGCTACTACAACCGGCACTGGCCCAAGAACCTGCCGCCCGGCGTGCTGAAGAAAAAGGCCGCGCCTCTCGTCGAGTACGGCGGCGACGCCGACTGGGAGTGCGGAAATCCGGCCGGCTGCGGGGACTACAGCGTGGGGCGTGGGCGCCCGCTGACGAACTGGAAGGGCTGGGTCCGGTCGACCAACTACCGTTACCCCGGGCCCCAGTTGGTGACCCACGAGCAGGCGGGGAGCCTCTTCGCGTACGGCGTGCTCGGGCTGCGCCTGACCCGCTGGCGAGCCGCCCACGACGGCACCCCGGACGGCGCCTTCGGCTCCCCCGAGGACCTCGGCGGCGGGCCGCTCGCCCCCGTGCTCGGGCAGGCGGTCCCCAAGGAGGGCGGCCTGCTCCTCTTCGCCCTGCGGTTCGCCGCGCTCGGCGGTCACGGCGGTGCCAACACCCGCGAGATCGTCCAGTACGACGGCCGCGCCTGGACCAGCCTGGGCAGCCCGGAGAAGGTCCCGGACCGTGCACGCAGGATCGGCGTCCCGGTGGCGGTCACGGCGGGCGACGGACGGATCCACCTCTTCGTACGGAACGCGGCGAAGAGCGTCAGCACGCGGGTGCGGGACACCCGTGGCCGCTGGGGCCCGTGGCGCGGCCTGGAGGGCCCCGACGGGGACGGCATGGGCGACGGTGACGGCATCCAGGACGGACTGTCGGCCGTCGTCGACGGCCGGGGCCTGGTCCACCTCTTCGCCGCGGCCCGCAGGACGGTACGGCACTGGGCCCAGGCCTCGCCCGGCGCGCCCGTCACCCTGCGGGCCGACGGGCACATGCCCGCGCCCGGCGACGTCCCGCGCGCGCTCGCGTACCGGGACGGGTCGCTCGGCGTCCTCTACCGCGGCCCGCACTCCGCCCGGCTCACCGCGGTCCGCCCGGACGGCACACCACTCCCCCGGACACCCTTCCGCGGGTACGGCCCGGTGGCCGCGGCAGCGGGCCCGACGGGCCCCGTCCTGCTGGGCCGCAACGAAGACGGATCCGTCCAACTCCGCGACGGCAGGGGGAAGTCGAGGCACCACCGGGCGGTCTGCGTCGGGGCGCCGGCGCTGGTCGTCCGTACGACGGCAGGGGAACGCCCGGCGGTCGTCGGCCTGGGCCCGGACGCGACACCCTGGCTCTGGCGGCCGTAGGCCCCGTACCACTCGAAACAACGCGTACAGCCCGCACGACTCGCACAAGAACAACAGAGAGGGCCCCGGCAC
>NZ_JBSGZD010000332.1:0-8333 GCF_053610825.1 Streptomyces sp. NPDC054863
CCGGTGCGGTACATGCGCTCGCCCGGCGTGCCGTAGGGGTTGGCGACGAACCGCTCGGCGGTCAGACCGGGACGCCCGAGGTAGCCGCGGGCGAGGCCGGGTCCGGTGATGTAGAGCTCGCCCGGGACACCGGGGGCGACGGGTTTCAGGGCCGTGTTCAGGACGTAGAGGCGGGTGTTGGCGAGGGGCGTGCCGATGCGGACGTCGGTGGGAGGGGTGAGCTGGGCGGTGGTGGCGCAGACGGTGGTTTCGGTCGGTCCGTAGGCGTTGATGAGGGTGCGGTGGGCCGCCCAGGGGGCGACCTGGTGTGCGGGGAGCGCTTCGCCTGCGGTGACGAGGGTGGTCAGGTGAGGGAGGTCGTGGGGGTTGAGGTCGGGGAGAACGGCGGGGGGAAGGGTGGCGTGGGTGACGTTCTGGTGGGTGATGAGGCGGGTCAGTGCCGGGCCGGGGAGCAGGTCGTCGCGAGTGGCGGCGACGAGGGTGGCGCCGGTGCACAGGGTGACGACGATCTCGGCCGTTGCGGCGTCGAAGCTGGGTGAGGCGAACTGCAGGACACGGCTCGCACCCGTGACCGCGAACCTCTCCGCCTGTCCGGCGATCAGGCTCGACAGGCCGTGGTGGGTGACCGTGACGCCCTTGGGACGGCCGGTGGAACCGGAGGTGTAGACGACATAGGCCGGGTGAGCCGTCAGCAGCGGACCGCCTCGTTCCCTCTCCGACAGGTCCTCGTCGGACAGGACCGACAGGGCCTGCCGCAACCGGGGGTCGTCCACGGACAACTGCGCGACACCGGCCCCAGCCAGTTTGTCCTGGACCGCCTCGCCGGTGACCACGAGCGCGGGCCTGCCGTCGGTGAGCAGATAGGCAATCCGGTCAGCGGGGTAGGCAGGGTCGACCGGCAGATAGGCACCACCCGCCTTCGTCACCGCCAGGATCGCGACGATGAGATCGACCGACCGCGGCAGCGCCAGCGCGACCAGCCGCTCGGGTCCCACACCGTGCTCGACCAGAAGACGGGCGAGACGGTTGGCACGGCCGTTGAGCTCCGCGTACGAGACCTCGGTAGCGCCGAAGACCACCGCGATCGCATCCGGGGTGCGCGCGGCCTGCGCCTCGAACAGCTCCGGCAGCGTCCTCACCGGCACATCCCGCGCCGTGTCGTTCCACTCCACCAGAACACGCCGACGCTCGTCAGCACCCAGCACTTCGATGTCGCCGAGCGGCACGTCCGGTGCCGATTCCAGCGCGGCGACGACTCCTTCGCCGACCGTCTCCATCATGGCGCACAGGACGTCGGGCGCCCCGGGTGCGACGACCTGAGCCGTCAGGACGAAGTCCTTGCCGGTGTCGTCGACGATCATTCCGACGGGGTAATTCGTCCGCTCCTGCAGGAAGAGCACGTCCACGCCCGGAAGCCCGTCACGCGCCGACTCTGAACCCGTCCCGCTGTGACGGTAGTTCAGGAGCGAGGTGAACAGCGGAGCGTCCCCGCGTATCCCGCTCTTCCGCTGGGCCACCGCGAGTGGCGCGTGTTCGTGCAGCAGCAACTCGGCCAGTTGGGCCTGTACGGCGCGTACGACGTCATGCGTGCTGGAGCCGCCGGTGCTGACACGGACCGGGAGGGTGTTGATGAACAGACCCACGACCCGTTCGGCCCCCGCGCCCATCCGGCCGAACAGGATCGTCCCGAAGACCACGTCGTCGCGGCCCGAGGTCGCGGCCAGCACGCGGGCCCATACGACGTGGAACAACGTCGCCGGGCTCACGCCGAGGCGCCGTGCCTGCTCACGGAGCCTCCCGGAGAGTCGCGGATCCATGACGGCGGTGGACTCGGTGGCCCCCGTGCCGTCGCCACGGACGTTCACCAGCCCGAACGGGGCAGTCGGCTCGGTGACGTCGCCCAGCAGGCGACCGAAGTACGTCTCGTGTTCCTGCCCGGACACCTGGCTTCGCGCATGAGCGACGATGTCGCGGTACGGCGAAGGCGCGGGCAGCTCGTCGTCGCGTCCGTCGATGAACGCGTGCACCTCGCCCAGGATGACGTCCAGCGCGGTGTGGTCCTGGATCAGGTGGTGGACCTGCACCAGTGCGAGCCACGGTGCGCCGCCCGGCTGCGCGGTCACGTGCAGACGGATCAGAGGAGCACTGCTGAGGGTCATGGTGCGGGGGCACGCCGCCAGCAGCCGGGCGACCAGTTCGTGGTCGGGCAGTTCGTGCTCGGGTGCCTGAGCATCGGCGCCGCCGGGCAGCGCCACCTCCTGCACCGGCAGCACGGCGCGCCGGAGCACCACCTGCACCGGTTCGGGCAGCCCTTCCCAGAGCACCGCGGTTCTCAAGTTGTCGTGCCGGTCCACCACTTTCTGCAGGGCGGTCACGAACTCGTCGAGTCTGTCGCGGGAGTCGAAGCGGAGAACGGTGGGCAGGACGTACACGTCCTCGTCCGTGGTCCCGCCGCCCATGAGGTGGTGGAAGAGGATGCCCTCCTGCAGCGGAGCGAGCGGGTACACGTCCGCCACGTTCGCGGCGCCGCCGGGGATGCGGGCGGTGATTTCCGCGATGTGCCCGGCGTTCAGGTCGACCAGGGGAAGCATCTCCGGCGTGATCACCTGCGAACCGACCGGAATGCGGTTCTCGGGAACCCGTACTTCGGGTCGGCCGGTGGTCGCGGCGAGACCGGCCACGGTGGGCGTGGTGAACAGGGACCGTACGTCGACCGACAGGCCACGCGCGCGCAGCCGCTCCACCAGCGTCACCGCCAGCAGCGAGTGCCCGCCGAGGTCGAAGAAGTTGTCGTCCACCCCGACGTGCAGCCGGCCGAGGATCTCGGCGAAGGCATCGCACAGGATCTCCTCGCGGGCGGTGCGCGGACCTCGGCCGGCGTGCCCCGTGGTGTATTCGGGCGCGGGCAGGGCGGCCCGGTCGAGCTTGCCGTTCACGCTCAGCGGGAGCGCGTCCAGGACGACCACGCCCGAGGGCACCATGTAATCGGGCAGCAGGCCGGCGACGTGGGCGCGGACGCCGGTGCCGTCGGTGCCGTCGGTGTCGGCCCTCAGGACGACGTAGCCGATGAGGCGTTTGTCGCCGGGCTGGTCCTCGCGGACGACGACGGCGGCCTGGGCCACGGCCGGGTGCGAGACCAGGGCGGCTTCGACCTCACCGGGCTCGATACGGAAGCCGCGGACCTTGACCTGGTCGTCCGTACGGCCCAGGTACTCCAACTGTCCGTCGGCGGTCCAGCGCACCAGGTCGCCGGTGCGGTACATGCGCTCGCCCGGCGTGCCGTAGGGGTTGGCGACGAACCGCTCGGCGGTCAGACCGGGACGCCCGAGGTAGCCGCGGGCGAGCTGGGCGCCGGCGAGGTGGAGCTCACCGGGGACGCCGGGCGCGACGGGGCGCAAGGAGGCGTCGAGGACGTAGGTGCGGGTGTTCCACACGGGTCGGCCGATGGGGACCACCGGGTCGTCGCCCGTGAGATGCGAGGCGTGGGTGACGTCGACGGAAGCTTCGGTGGGGCCGTAGAGGTTGTGCAGGGGGGTGTTCAGTGTGCGCAGGAAGTGGTCGCGGAGTTCGGGGGTGAGGGCTTCGCCGCTGCAGAGGACGGCGCGCAGGCTGGTGCAGCGGGAGGCCGAGGGTTCGGTGAGGAAGGCCTTCAGCATGGCGGGGACGAAGTGGCTGACGGTGACGTGCCGGGCCTGGATGAGGTCGGCCAGGTAGGCGGGGTCGCGGTGTCCGCCGGGGCGGGCCACAACCAGGACCGCGCCTTGGAGGAGGGGCCAGAAGAACTCCCAGACCGACACGTCGAATCCGAAGGGGGTCTTCTGCAGCACCCGGTCCGAGGCTCCGATCGGGTACTCGTGCTGCATCCACTCCAGGCGGTTGACCACGCCCTGGTGCGGCACCGCGACGCCCTTGGGCCGTCCGGTGGAGCCGGACGTGTAGATGACGTACGCCGGGTGCGCGGGCAGCAGCACTCCGGGGCGGTCACTGTCGTCGAGGTCGGTCGAGGACAGACCGCCGAGGGTGAGCGTCGTGTCCGGGTCGTCGAGGACGAGGTGCCGCACCTCCTCACCGGCGGGAAGATGCGGGCGCAGGGCGCCGGTGGTGACGACGACGGCGGGCCGGGCGTCGGCGAGTATGTGGGCGATCCGGTCGGCGGGGTGGTCGGGGTCGATGGGGAGGTAGGCGCCGCCGGCCTTCACCACCGCCAGGAGGGTGACGATCAGATCGGCGGAGCGTTCGAGATGCACCCCGACGAGGGTTTCCGTACCGACACCGTGGTCGGCCAGGTGGCGGGCAAGCTGGTTGGCGCGGGCGTTGAGGTCGGCGTACGAGACCTCGGTGTCGCCGAACACCACCGCCGTCGCGCCGGGGGTGCGGGCCACCTGCGCCTCGAACAGCTCGGGCAGGGTCGCCGCCGGGACGTCGTGCGCGGTGTCGTTCCACCCGCTCACGACCTGTCGGCGTTCGGCCGGGCCGAGCAGGTCGATGTCGTCAACGGGCTGTGCGGGGTCGGCGGTCACCGCGTCGAGTACCCGGACGAACCGCTCGGTCAGCGTCTGCACCGTGCCGTGATCGAACAGGTCCGCCGCGTAGCCGATCCCGCCCGTGAGACCGGTCGGTACGCCGCCGGGGCCGAAGGTCTCCCTGACGGAGAAGGAAAGGTCGGCCCTGGCCGGCACCTCCGTGCTCGACAGCACGGTCACGTCGAGGCCGGGCAGTGCGAGTGCCGGTTCGACGTTGTCCTGCAGCACCAGCATGACCTGGAACAACGGCTGACGGGCTATCGACCGGGCGGGCGCCAGATCCTCCACCAGCCTCTCGAAGGGCAGTTCCTGATGGGTGAGCGCGTCCAGATTCCGTTCGTGTACCCGGGCCAGCACCTCACGGAAGGAAGGGCGTCCCGACAGGTCGCCGCGGATGACCAGGGTGTTCACGAAGAAGCCGACAAGATCGTTCAGAGCGACTTCGGTACGCCCGGCCACCGGAGTGCCGATAGGGATGTCGGTGCCGGCGCCGAGCCGGGAGAGCAGGGTGGCGAGCGCGGCATGGAACACCGCGTACATGGTGACGCCCTCGGCCCGGGCCAGGGCGGTGAGCCGCCGATGGAGGTCGGCGGTGACGGCGATGTCCGCGCTGCCGTTGCGGTCGCTCGGCACGGAGGGGCGCGGACGGTCGAACGGCAGGGGCAGTTCCTCCGGCAGGTCGGCCAGGGCCTTCCGCCAGTACGACAGTTCCTGGTTCAGGAAGCTCGCCGGGTCGTCCTCGCCGCCAAGGAGTTCACGCTGCCAGAGGGCGTAGTCGGCGTACTGGATCGGGAGTGGTTCCCAGCTGGGGGCATGGCCCTTGGACCGGGCGGTGTACGCGGTGGAGACGTCCCGCGCCAAGGGCACCAGGGACCAGCCGTCGCTCGCGATGTGATGGGCCACCAGGAGCAGCACGTGGTCCCGCGGAGCCACTGCGAGAAGACACGCCCGCAAGGGGATCTCACGAGAGAGGTCGAACGGACGGACGGCTTCCTCGGCCACCACCCGCGCCGTCTCGTCTTCCGTCACGTCGATCACCGGTAGCCGCAGGCCGGCGTCGTCCGGGGTGAGGATCTTCTGCTCGGGGACGCCGTCCTCGGTCGCGATCAGCGTGCGCAGGACCTCGTGCCGCTCGATCAGATCCGCCAGCGCCGTGTGCAGGGCCTTCTGGTTCAGGTCGCCGGTCAGCCGCAGAGTGATCGGGATGTTGTACATGCCGTGGGGTCCCTGCAGTTCACCGAGGAACCACAACCGCTGCTGGGCAAAGGACAGAGGAATCATGGGGGTGCTCTCTACGACATGTGACGGACTGAACAGGAAGGGTGCGCGGGAAAGAGAGGGCCGACGGCCCTAGCGCGGCCGGGGGCTCAGGACGGGACGGGTCCGCTTCTCCGGTCCCAGCCGCTTCGCCAGGCCGGCGGGGGTGGGCATTTCGAAGATCGCGCGGATCGGGACTTCCCTGCCGAGGGTGGCGCGGACATGACCGGCGAGCTGGGTCGCGAGGAGGGAATGCCCGCCGAGGTCGAAGAAGTTGTCGTCCACTCCGATGTCGGGGACGCCCAGCACCTTGGCGAAAATGCGGCAGAGAGCCGCCTCTTCGGCCGATGCGGGTTCCCTGCTCCCGCCTTGGCCGGCGTACTCGGGCGCGGGGAGGGCGGAACGGTTCAGCTTGCCGTTCACCGTCAGCGGCAGCGCGTCCAGGACCACGATCGCGGACGGGATCATGTACTCCGGCAGCAGAGTCGCGACATGGGTCCGCAGAGCGCCGCCCGCCGCCCGGAAGGCGCTGACGTCCTCGGCGGACAACTCGTGGGCGGGCACGAGGTATCCGGTGATGCGTCGGTCGCCCGGCTGGTCCTCCCGGACCACCACCGCGGCCTGGCCCACCGACGGGTGGGTGAGCAGTGCGGCTTCGATTTCGCCTGGTTCGATGCGGAAGCCGCGGATCTTGATCTGGTCGTCGGCCCGGCCGAGGTACTCGATCTGGCCTTCGGTGTTCCAGCGGGCGAGGTCACCCGTGCGGTACATCCGATCCCCCGGCCCGCCATGGGGATTGGCGACGAACCGCTCGGCGGTCAGCCCGGCCCGGTTCAGGTACCCGCGTCCCAGACCGGCACCGGCCACGTACAACTCGCCGGGTACGCCTTCCGGAACCGGCTGCAGTCCGCCGTCGAGCAGATACGTCCGCAGGTCCGGTATGCCCCGCCCGATGACACTTCCCGTCCGGCCCGCGTCGTGCGCCGTCAACGGCGCGTGCGTCACGTGGACGGTGGTCTCGGTGATCCCGTACATGTTCACCAGTTGCGGCGTGTCGTCGGGATGGCGGGCGTACCACGGCGCCAGTCGGCCGAGATCCAGTGCCTCGCCGCCGAAGATCACCAGCCGCAGCCCGAGCTCCTGCCCCACGGCGGGGGCGTTCGCGTCGGCCTGGACGAGCTGGTGGAACGCCGACGGTGTCTGGTTCAGCACCGTCACCCGTTCCCGCACCAACAGACGCAGGAACTCCTCCGGCGACCGGGACACCGCGAACGGCACGACGACCAGTCGGCCGCCGTGGAGCAGCGCTCCCCAGAGCTCCCACACGGAGAAGTCGAACGCGAACGAGTGGAACCACGTCCACACGTCGTCCGGCCCGAATCCGAACCATCCGTCGGTGGCGGAGAACAGCCGTGTGACGTTCGCGTGGGTGGTCACCACACCCTTGGGCCGGCCTGTCGATCCGGAGGTGTAGATCACGTACGCCGCCTGACCCGGCAGCGGTGCACCACCCCGCTCGCTGTCGGACAGGTCTCCACCGGAGCGTTCGCCCAGAGCGGCCGTCGTGGCGGGATCGTCCAGCAGCACCTGCGCGATGCCCTCCGGCAGCGCATCTGCCACCGCGCCGGTGGCCACCACCAGCGCGGGAACCGCGTCCTGGAGCACGTACGCCACCCGATCGGCCGGATACTCCGGATCGATCGGCACATACGCCGCCCCGCTCTTGAGCACCGCGAGCAGGGTGACGACGAGATCCGGCGAGCGGTCCATCATGACCGCCACCCGCCGCTCCGGCCCCGCGCCCCGCGCCACCAGCACTCGCGCCAGCCGGTTGGCCCGCGCGTTCAGCTCCGCATAGGTCAGCCGGACGCCCTCGGACACCACCGCGACCGCATCCGGAGTCCGGGCCGCCTGGGCCTCGAACAGCTCGCAAAGCGTCGTGGGAGCAACATCACGCGCGGTGTCGTCCCACTCGACCAGCAGCCGGCGCTGCTTGTCGTCCAGTACGTGGACCGCATGCAACGACCGCCCGGGATCCTCTTCGAGCGCCGTGACAAGGCCCGCGACCGCGGTCTGCATGAAGGCGACCACCGCTCGCGGATCGACCGGGGCCACCGACTGGGCAGTGAGGGTGAAGAGGGGGTTCGTGTCGTTGACGGAGAATTCCAGCGGGTAGTTGGTGCGCTCGTGCCCGTGCAGCAGCTCGATCCCGTCGGGGCTCGGCGCGGCGGTGTCCTCGCTGTGGCGGAAGTTGAACAGCGACGTGAACAGCGGTGTCCGGGCGGGAAGGGCGCTGGCCCGCTGAGCCAGGATGAGAGGTGCGTGCTCGTGCACCAGCAGGTCCGCGAGCTGCCGCCGCATGGCGTACACGGCGTCGCGCACGCTCACGGAGCCGATGTCGAGGCGGGCGGGCAGCGTGTTGACGAACAGGCCGGGTACGCGGTCGGCTCCGGCGCCCGCGTTCATCCGGCCGAACAGCACCGTGCCGAAGACCACGTCGTCCCGGCCCGAGGTCGCTGACACGACACGCGCCCAGGCGACGTGGAACAGCGT
>NZ_JBSGZD010000333.1:0-8282 GCF_053610825.1 Streptomyces sp. NPDC054863
AGGTACGGTGGCCGCCCCCGGTGCATGGCTCCCCGTGCACGGCCCCGGGTGCATGGGGCACTCCACCCGCCCCGCTCAGCGCCGGTGACTCACGTCCGTACCCGGCAGTTGCAGCCGGCTGCGCGTCTCGTAGCTGCACCCGGTGTACGTGTAGCCCGCCTGGATCCGCTGCCCGTACGACGAGTTGTTCTTCCGGCCGCCCTCCGCCGCCTTGTAGAGCAGGTGGTACGTGCCGGCCGGGAGCAGCAGCCTGCCCTTCGGGTACGACTTTCGGCCGTCTTTGCACGCCTTTCCCTTGGCCGCCTGCGTGTTCGGGTACGCGGTGCAGCCGGCGCACGCGGGAATCGTGAGGCTCCCGGTGATCGGTCCGGTGTAGAGGATGACCGTCGCCGTCGGCGCGTCGTTGCTGACGACGACCGGCATCCGGTCCCCGCCGGGCGTCCCCGTCGGCGGCAGCCGGTCGCCCGCCGCCGGCCGTTCCGCGGCGATCTCCGCCGCGATGGCGATGGTGCGGGCGCGGGCCGCGTTGCCGCTGTCCTGGTACGTGGCGGCGAAGCCCGACAGCGTCGTACGGGCCGCCGAGAACCTCCGGTCCCTGAACTGGTCGAGTCCACAGGACCAGACGCCCGACTCGACCGCCCCGTTCGCGTCGTTGCGCAAGGTGGTGGCCGCGGCGCCCGGGAGAGCGCCCGCGGTGGCGCCGATCTTCCGCAGTTCCTCGGTGACCGGGCAGGGGTCGCTGCCGCTCAGCGCCTTCGTACGGTCGGCGATCCTGGCGCGTATCCCGGGTTCGACCTTCCCGGCCTGCTCGGAGTCGGGGAACGTCCGCATCAGCTCTCCGAGTTCACCACCCGCAGCCGCCACGCCGAGCCCCCGCATCCCGCACTCGTACAGCGAAACGGCGAGCGGCCGGTCCGGCCACCCCGCCAGCTTCCCGAGCGCATCCTTGTCGATCTGTCCCGGAACGGTGCGCAGATACGTCAACGGCCGGACAGCCGCGCAGTGTTCACCCCGGCCGTACGGGGCGGAGACCGCCTTGTAGTACGCGTCCAGCCGATCCGGCACCAGCTTCGCAGCCCTCGAATCCCCGTGCTCATCGACGAGTTGGCGGTACTTCCCGAGCGCCGCCCGGTAATCCCTCTCCCCCGCACCGAAGTTGCCGCCCTTCGCGCGCGCCACGTCCCGGTCCGCCTCGGCGAGCCGCCCGAGCAGCATCTCCTCGACGGCCTCGTGCTGCGCCCCGCGGTACACCACCACCCCACCGGCCGGCGCGGCCAGCAGCGCCACTCCGAGCACCACGGCCAGGTACGGCCGCACGGGCAGCGGCCGTCGTGCCCGCAGCCCTCGCCGCGCCCCGTCGAGAGCGGCGAGCACCAGCAGCACGGCGTACCCGGCGACCAGCCACCCCGACGTCCCGTCCACATCAGCGGGCAGTACGAGCAGCAGCAACGCGGCGGTCGCCCCCAGGCACACGGCGGCCCACACCCACTGCCGCAGCAGCACGTACCCCAGCCCGAGCCCGGAGAGGTTCAGCAGCCCCGCCCCGACGGCCCGCACCCCATCGGCCTCCGGCGGCGGCCCGACGGTCGGCGGCTGCCCCGGCGGATGCGGAGGAAGAGGCGGCGGAGGCGGAGACCCCACGAAAGCCCCGCCGCCCGGCCCGTACCCGGGAGGCCCGGCGGGCGAGGAGTACGGCGAGGAGTGCGGCGCCGAGTAGGGTGCTGAGCCGGACGAATGCCCGGGAGGCCCACTGCGGGGAGGCCCGCCGGGAGCAGGCCCCACGCCCCCGGAAGCCGCCCCGGGCCCGGGGGGCGGTGACGAAGGTGACGAAGCCGGCGGCACCCCGAAAGCCCCCGCCGGCCAACCCTGTTGGGCCGAAGGCCCCGAAGGACCGGGCTGACTCTGCCGGGCCGCAGGACCCGGTTGATCCGGAGAACCCGGTGGGCCCGGCTGCCCCGGCAGCTCGGGCCGGACCGGTTGACCCGGCGGACCCGGTGGCTCCGGATCAACCGACCGATCAGGCTGGGCCGAAGAACCCCATGCCCCCGACCGGCCTTGCGCTCCCGCCCGTCCGGGCCCGTCCTGCAACCGGTCCTGAGGCTCGCGTGGATCCCGCGCCCCCCGCCTGTCCTCCGGCGCTCGTGGGGCTCGCCGTCCGGGCCGGTCCTCCGGCTCCCGCGGGTCCTGCCCCGCCGGGTTTCCCGGCTGTTCCTGCTGCCCCGACCGCCCCTGCTGCCCCGCCGGATCACGCCGGCCGTCTGCCCCCATGCCGCCCCCCGTACTAGCACGTAGCTCGGGTGCGTGGGCGACACTCACCGGCAGTACCGGCCCGCCCCACCCGGCCCCGCCCACGATCCGGCACCGTACCGGGGGCGTCAACGGCTGTGACGTCAGGACACCAGGGCGTTACTTCCCGGCCGTGGCCCCGATCTTCACTGCCGCCCCCGACGCACCTTCCGTGCGCGGCGACCGCTCCGACACCAGTACCGGGTTCTCGTGGGGCGTCACCACGCACCGCGCGCCCACGCCCAGCGACGACGCCTCCCAGCTCGGCAGGTCCGCCTTGAACTCGCCGCCCCCGTCGGCCCGCAGCAGCAGCCGGGTCGTGGCTCCCAGGAAGGTCGCCACCTTGACGGTCGCCGCCACTCCGGACGCGCCGTCCGCCGCGCCGTCCGCGCCCTCGACCCGTACCGAGAAGCCCTCCGGCCGCAGCAGTACATCGACCTCGGCCCCCGCCCGCGGCGACTCGCCGTGCACCGGCAGCCGGCGGCCGAAGAGCTCGACGACCCCGCCCTCGCGGACGACGCCCGGCAGCCTGTTCATCGTGCCGACGAATTCGGCGACGAAGGCGGTCGCGGGCCGCTCGTACAACTCCGAGGGCGCGGCGCACTGTTCGAGCCGCCCGTCCTTCATCACGGCGACCCGGTCGGCCATGGAGAGGGCCTCTTCCTGGTCGTGCGTGACGAAGACCGTCGTGATGCCCAGCTCCAGCTGGATCCGCCGGATCTCCTCGCGCAGCGTGAGCCGCACCTTGGCGTCGAGGGCGGACAGCGGCTCGTCGAGGAGCAGCACCTTGGGCTTGATGGCGAGCGCCCGCGCCAGTGCGACGCGCTGCTGCTGGCCACCGGACAGCTGGTGCGGGTAGTGTCCCTCGCGGCCCGGCAGCCCGACGAGTTCCAGCAACTCCCGTGCCCGGTCTTCCCGTTCGGCGGCGGAGACACCTCGTACCCGCAGCCCGTAGGCCACGTTCTGTGCGGCGGTCATGTTCGGGAAGAGGCTGTACGACTGGAAGACCATGCCGATGTCACGGCGGTTCGCGGGCACCGAGGTGACGTCGTCGCCGCCCATCAACAGCTCGCCGCCGTCGGCGGTTTCGAAGCCCGCGATGATCCGCAGCGCGGTGGTCTTCCCGCACCCGGAGGGTCCGAGCAGCGCCACCATCTCTCCGGCCGCTATGTCGAGGTCGAGCCCGTCGAGAGCGACGGTCGACCCGAACTCCCTTCGCAGACCCCGCAGTTGTACGGCAACACTCATCGTTCAGCCTTCTTCGAAGATTCACGGTCACGGGCGGCAACGGAGGTCCGGGTGCGCCCCCCGGCCAGGGTGGTCAGCAGCAGAAGCAGCCCCCAGGTGATCAGGAGGCTCAACATCGATGCGGCGGCGGAGAGTTGGGGCTCCGCGTCGCCTACCTCGACCATCCACACCGCGAACGGCGCGAAGCCGAGCACCGATGCCACGGTGTACTCGCCGAGCACCATCGCCAGGCTGAGCACCGCCCCGCCGACCAGCGCGGAGCGCAGGTTCGGCAGGACGACCCGCAGCAGCGTCTGGGTGCGCGAGGCACCGAGGCTGCGGGACGCCTCGACGAGGGTGCGCAGATCCACCGCGCGCAGCCCCGCGTCCAGCGAGCGGTGCAGGAACGGCAGCGACATCACGGTGTAGACCAGCACCAGGACCAGCGGGAAGTCCTTGTCGAGCAGCGCCTGGAAGGTCCCGTACAGCGGGGTCGTCGCCAGGTCCTGCTGCCAGGACAGCACCGTGCTGACGCCCGCGACGAGCGCGATCGGCGGCACGACGAGCGGCATCATCGACAGCACCGACACGACGCCCCGCAGCTTCGGGAAGTACAGCGTGACGGCCACCGACGTCGGCACCATCAGGAGCAGCCCGAGGACGACCGTGGCGAGCCCGATCGTCACGGACAGCAGCAGGCTGCCCGCCATCCCCTCCGAGGTGAGCCCCCGGGTGTACGCGTCGAAGCTGATCCCACCGCCGCTGTCGAGCGTGTACCAGAGCGCGGCCCCGATCGGCAGCAGGAAGTAGAGCGCGGCCACCGTCAGAACGGGCCCGCGCGACGTCAGGGCCGAGCGCGAGCTCACGGTCCTACCGGAGACACTCATCCGAGCCATCGTGCACTCCTGCGCTGAAGCGGAATCTGGACGGCCATCACCACGAGGGCGATCACGACCATGTTGAGGCTCATCGCGAGCGCCAGGTTCTCCTGCCCGACGAGCACGTTGCCGTTGAGCGCGTTCGAGATCTGGAGGGTGATCAGCGGCACCGAACTGCCGGTCATGACCGCCGCGGTGGCGTGCGAGGCGAAGGCGGTGCCGAACATCAGCACCGCTCCCCCGAGCAGCGCCGGGGTGAGAACCGGAATCCCGATGTGGCGCCAGAACTGCCCCCGGGTGGCCCCGCAGGAGGCCGCCGCCTCCTGCCACTGCACCCGCAGCCCGTCGAGCGCGGGCAGCACGGTGACCACCATCAGCGGCACCATGAAGTACAGGTAGGCGAGCACGAGCCCGGTGAAGCTGTACAGGCTGAAGCCCGTCGACCGGAGCGAGAGCAGCTCGGTCAGCGTGCCCGTCGTGCCGAGCGTGGCGATGAACGCGAAGGCGAGCGGCGCCCCGCTGAAGTTGGCGAGCACACCGGAGGCGGAGACGACCAGCTTGCGCAGCGCGGGCCGCTTCGAGGTGACGACGGCCTGCGCGACGAGCGCCCCGAAGACCGTCGCGAGCAGCGCACTGAACAGCGACAGCTTGACGCTGCCGATCAGCCCGGTCGCGTACGCCCCGGACAGCGAACCGCTCAGATTGGTGAGGCTGTAGGCGCTCTCGCCGCTGACCGGGTCGGTCACGACGAACGCGTGGTACGCCATGGTCCCGGCCGGCAGTCCGAAGCACACGGCCAGGAAGAGGAAGTACGGGACGACCGCGGGCCAGCGGTGGCGCCGGGCAGCGCGCCGCCCGCCGCCCCGGGGGCGTACCGCCGCGTCGGCGGGAGCGACGGGGGCGGCGGGGGTGAGGACTTGTTCGGCCATGCTCAGCTGACCGCCTTGCCCCAGCCCTGGACGACGGCCTCCTTGGCCTTCGCCTCCTGCTGCGGCGTCACGGTCTTCGGGGTGCCGGAGACCTTCGGGATCTTGGCGGCTGCGGCCTTGTCGGCGGTGCCGTCCTTGACCATGACTTCCAGCATGGCGGGCCGCGAGAAGCCCTTGAGCCAGATGTTCTGGCCCTCCTTGCTGTAGACGAATTCCAGCCAGAGGCGGGCGGCGGCCGGGTGCGGGGCGTTCTTGTTGACGCCCTGGTTGTAGTAGTTCGAGTACTGGCCGTCCGCCGGGACCGTGACCTTCCAGTCGACGCCCTTCGCCCTGAGCTTCTCCCCGTAGCCCAGGTTGAGGTAGTCCCAGTCGATCGAGATCGGCGTCTCGCCCTTCTCGATGGTGGCCAGCGTCGACTCGGCGGGCACGTAGTTGCCCTTCTCCTTCAGCTTCTTGAAGAAGTCGAGGCCCGGCCGGATGTCGTCGAGCGAGCCGCCGTTGGACAGCGAGGCGGCGAAGACGGTGGCGAGCGCGGAGCTGGACTCGGCCGGGTTGCCGTTCAGGGCGACCTTGTTCCTGTACGCCGGGTCCAGGAGGTCCTTGAAGGTCTCCGGGCACTTGGCGACGGCCTTCGCGTCGCAGCCGATGGAGACGTACCCGCCGTAGTTGTTCAGGTAGGAGGCGTCGGCCTGCTTCTGCGCGGCGGGTATCGCGTCCCAGCCGGTGACCTTGTACGGGGCGAGCAGCTTCTGCGCCTTCGCGCTCTGCATGTACGCGGTGCCCAGGTCGAGCGCGTCGACGGCGCGGTCCTGGCCCTTGCGCTTGGCGGCGGCGTTGAGGGCCTGCTGGCTGCTGCCGCCGGGGTTCTCGTTGTTGACCTTGATGCCGGGGTAGCGCTTCTGGAAGGCCGCGATCATCTCGCCGTAGTTGGCCCAGTCCGGGGCGAGTGCGTACACGTTCAGCTCGCCCTCCTTCTTGGCCGCCGCGACGAGCTTGTCCATCCCGCCGAGGTCCGCCGCCGACGTCGCCTGCGCGGCCTTGCTCGCGGTGGCGACCGATTCGGGCGCCGAGCCGCAGCCGGTGGCCAGTGCCGCGGTCGCGACGGCTGCGGTCGCGAAGAGGAGGGAACGGCTCGGGCGAGCTGGGTGCACGTGGTACTCCGTGTGTCGTCGGCCGGCCCACCTGTCTGGACAAGCCATCAGTCAGTAAGCCAGCGGAATCTAACAGCACGGACAGCTCGATTCCAACCTTCCGGAATAAGAAAACCGCAGGTCAAAAGCGTTATGAGGAAGGTGGTTTAGGGGTGGGGGAACTGGTGAGAAGTAGAGCCTTGAACTCACCCTGGTGCGCTCTCCTGTGCACAGGTGTCATCATCGTGACTCACCCCTGAGGAGCGAGGAGCGTCGCTCACCGACGAGGAGCGAAGTGAACCGACCGCACCCCCCGAACCGCCGGCACCAGCAGATCGCCGCCGCCCTGCGCGAGGCCGTCGCCGACGGCCGGTACCCGGTCGGCTCCACCCTCCCCTCGGAATCCGAACTGGCCGCCCTGCACGGCGTGTCGCGCGGCACCGTCCGCCAGGCCGTCAGCTCCCTGCTCGCCGAGGGCATGGTCGGCTCCCGGCAGGGCGCCCGCAGCGTCGTGCTGTCCACCGCGCCCAGCCAGAGCTTCGGCGAGCTGCGCAGCTTCGCCGAGTGGGCGTGGGCCTCCGGACACACCCCGGGCGGCCTGGTCCTCTCCTCCGCCCGCGCGCAGGCAGGCCCCGAGGAGGCGGCCCTGCTGCGGCTGGCCCCCGCCGCCCCCGTGCTGCGCGTGCGCCGCCTGCGCACCCTGGACGGCTCCCCCGTCCTCCTGGAGCGCACCGTGTACGCGGGCTGGGTGGCCGATCCCGTCGAAGCGCTGCCCGCCGACTGCGAGTCCGTCACCCGTTCGCTCAGGGAGGCCACGGGGCTGGTCCTCGCGCACGGCGAGCACCACCTGGACGCGGTCGCCGCGGGCACCGCCGACGCCGCCGACCTCGCGGTCCGCCGCGGCAGCCCGCTGCTGCGCGTGCGCCGCACCACGACCACCGGCGACGGCCGCCCCGTGGAGACCTCGGACGACCGCTACGTGCCCGGCTCGGTGGTCTTCACCGTCCGCAACTCCGTCGGCGCCAACCCACTGGCCCGCACCCAGCCCGACCGCTAGACCGGCCGGAACCCACGACGCAGTCCGGCCGGAACCCACCACGCGAGAGATCACCACATGCCCGTCATCGCCCCGCCCGCCGCCCTCCTCTGCGACATGGACGGCACCCTCGTCGACACCGAGCACCAGTGGCTGGAGGTCGTCGCCACCCTTCTGGAGGAGCACGGCATCGCCCCGGCCCCCGAGCTCCTCGCCCCCTTCGCCGGGGCCGCGATAGCCACCGCGGCGGCCCTCTTCGCGGACACGCACGCAATCACCGGTACGGCGGAGCGCCTGGACCGTGAATTCACCGCACTGGTGGCAGCCGGGGTCACCGTCCAGCCCGGCGCGCTGCGTCTCCTGGACCGGGCCCGCGAGCTCGGCGTGCCCGTGGCGCTCGTCACCGCGTCCGAGCGCAAGGTCGCCGATCTGGTCCTGAAGGGGCTGGGGGCCGACCGTTTCGCCACCTCCGTCGCGCAGGGCGACACGGAGCGCGGCAAGCCCCACCCCGACCCGTACGTGGCCGCCGCGAGGGCCGTCGGCGTGGACCCGGCGGACTGCCTGGCCGTGGAGGACACCCCGACGGGTGCCGCGGCGGCCCTGGCGGCGGGCTGCCGCCTCCTCGCCGTCCCGTCCGTACCCGGCATCCCCGCGGGCCCCAGGACGGTCGTGGTGACGTCCCTGGAGGACGTGGAGCTGGGCGGGCAGCCGTAAGCCGTACGCGCCCCGTACGCGCCCGAGCCGTACGTGCCCCGGGCACGCCGAAGGGGGCGCCCGTCCGGCGTATTCCGGACGG
>NZ_JBSGZD010000334.1:0-8254 GCF_053610825.1 Streptomyces sp. NPDC054863
GTGTTGCGGCGGCAGTAGATCTCGATGAACCCCTCGGTCTCCCAGCCCAGCGCCGCCGGGTCCACCCGTACGGTGAACCCGGTGATGGCGCCTTCCGCGCGCAGCCGGTCGACCCGGCGCTTCACCGCCGGGGCGGACAGGCCGACCAGGGAGCCGATGTCGGCGTAGGAGCGGCGGGCGTCCGCTGCCAGGGCATGGACGATTCGCTCGTCGAGATCGTTGAGTCGCACTGCGGGTGGATCACATTTCTACGCGTCTGCGGGAGTCTGCTCCGGCGCGCCCTTCGCCAGCCGGGAGTGACGGATGCCGTACCCGAAGTAGAACACGAGACCGACGGCCATCCAGATTCCGAAGACCACCCAGGTGACGGTCCCGAGGCCGAACATGTTGTAGACGCAGAAGACGAAGCCCAGGATCGGGAAGACCGGGCCGAGCGGCACCCGGAAAGCCCGGTTCATGTCCGGGCGTGTCCAGCGCAGGATGACGACCGCGATGTTGACCAGGCCGAACGCGAAGAGCGTGCCGATGCTGGTCGCGTCGGCGAGCTGGCCGAGCGGGATCGCGGAGGCGAGGATGCCGCAGAACAGCGACACGATGATCGTGTTCGCGCGGGGCGTGCCGGTGCGCGGGCTGACCTTGCCGAAGACCTTCGGCACCAGGCCGTCGCGGGACATCGCGAAGAGCACGCGGGTCTGCCCGTACAGCACGGTCAGGACGACGCTCGCGATGGCGATGACGGCGCCCGCGGCGAGCAGCGTGCCCCAGAAGGCCTGTCCGGTGACGTCCTTCATGATCCCGGCGAGTGCGGCCTCGGAGCCCTCGAAGCCCTTCCAGTCGCGCGCGCCGACGGCGACGGCCGCGACGAGGACGTACAGGGCGGTGACGATGATCAGCGAGAGCATGATCGCGCGCGGCAGGTCGCGCTGCGGGTTCTTCGCCTCCTCGCCGGCCGTGGAGGCGGCGTCGAAGCCGATGTACGAGAAGAAGAGGGTGGCGCCGGCGGCGCTGACGCCCGCCATGCCGAGCGGCATGAAGTCGGCGTAGTTGCCGGACTTGAAGCCGAGGAAGCCGATGACGCAGAAGAGCAGCAGGGCGCCGATCTTCACCGTGACCATGATGGTGTTGGCGCGGGCGGACTCACGCGCTCCGCCGAGCAGGAAGACCATCGCGAGGAGCACCACGATGAGCGCGGGGAGGTTGAATATCCCGCCGTCGCCGGGCGGGGCGGACAGTGCGTCCGGGATGGTGAACCCGAGCGTCCCGTCGAGGAGTTCGTTGAGGTACTCGCCCCAGCCGACGGCCACCGCCGCCACCGAGACGCCGTACTCCAGGACCAGGCACCAGCCGCAGACCCAGGCGACCAGTTCACCCATCGTTGCGTACGCATACGAGTAGGAGGACCCGGCGACCGGGATGGTGCCCGCGAGTTCGGCGTACGAGAGGGCCGAGAAGAGAGCGGTGAGACCGGCGATCACGAAGGAGATCGTGACGGCGGGCCCCGCCTTGGGAACGGCTTCGCCGAGGACGACGAAGATGCCGGTGCCGAGCGTGGCACCGATGCTGATCATCGTCAGTTGCCACATCGAGAGGGAGCGCCGCAGCGATCCTCCCTCGCCCTGGCCCCCCTCGCTGACCAGCAGCTCCACCGGCTTGCGGCGCATCAGCCGAGAACCGGGGGCTCCGGAGGCGGGCGGTGGGGCAACGGGGGGCGCTGCGCCTTGATCCAACACGGGGGTGGCTCCTTCTGGCTGCCTCATCGGGCGGCGGCGACCGCGGCGGAGACTTCCGCGGGCACGGCGAAGCAGCCGAAAGCCCGGGAGACCGCCGAGCAGGCGATCCCGCCACTCCACGTACAGCGGTGAAGCCTATGAGGCGGAAGTTCCCACACGTAATGCAGCAACCTTGCGCATCGGCGGACGATCATTGCGCGCAACGCCCGGTGATGGCGGTTTGTTGCGCCCCAGTTTTCGATTTCCCTTTTGTCCGGTACGCAGGGGCAGCCGTGCGGAGATCCCGCTCATGTCCTGTGCCGGGACGGGGCAGGGTGTCGGGGACCACCTGCACAACTGCTGCACAACCGGGACACTGCACCACCGGGACACTGCACCACCGGGACCGCTGCACCACCGGAGCAGCCGCACGGACGAGGGGGACGCACCGATGACCTGGCTGGATCCCGGGCCCTTTCTGCGCGGAGTGGCATGGCGCGACGCGGACGGGCTCCCCGTGCGGGCGGACCCGGGCGACCTGGACCGGCTGCCGTGGGACGTCACCGAGCGCGCGGAGGTGCCGGTCGGCGTGCGGCTGGAGTTCGTCGCGTACGGAGCGGGCGCCGTGGAGCTGCGCTACCGCGCCGAAGCGGGCACGGTCCCGCACGCGTTCGGGCTCTGGGAGGGCGGCCGGCAGCTGACGGAGGTACTCGCGGAGCCCGCCGACGAATCCGTGATACGTCTCGAACTCCCGCCCCTTCAGGGCCCGTTCACGGTGTACCCGCCCGAGTCGCAGTCGCCGCACTTCCTGGGCGTACGCACCGTGGGCGGGCGCATCGAGCCCGCCGGGCCGCGCCCGCGCTGGCTGGTGCACGGCGATTCGATCACCGAGGGCTGGTGGTCGACCCGGCCCGCGCACGCCTGGCCCGCCGCGGCCGGCCGGCGGCTCGGCCTGGACACCGTGAACCTCGGTTACGCGGGCGCCGCGCGCGGCGAACTGGCCACCGCGCAGCAGCTCGCCGCCCTCTCCGCGGACGCCGTCACCCTCGCCTTCGGCACCAACTGCTGGGGCCGGACGCCGTTCACCGCTCCCCTGCTGCGCGAAACGGTGCGCGCCTTCCTCGCGCTCGTACGCCACGGACATCCGCACACCCCTCTCCTTGTGCTTTCGCCGGTGCTGCGCCCCGGGGCCGAGCACGCCCCGAACCCCCTGGGGGCGACGCTTGCCGCACTGCGCGAGGCGCTGGAGGACGTCGTACGGGAGGAGATGGCGGCCGGGGACGCCCGGCTCGCGCTGCTGCCGGGGCACGGCCTGCTCGGCCCCGAGCACCTCGCGGACGGGCTCCACCCCAACGACGCGGGACACGCCGCGCTCGCGGAGGCGGTGGCCACGGCCCTGGACGAACTGCTCCGGCACGCACACCCCTGATCCGTGACCCGCACAAGCACCTCCGGGGCGCATGTCCGGCGACGCGTGGGGTAACCGGGGCCTCGTGGGCTGCACGGTTCTGGACTGCCGGCAGCCCGGCGGGCTGGCACCCCGGCAGACGATGCCAACGGCGAGAGGTGTGGGTTGAGTACCGGCGAGACAAGCGTGCGGGGCCGTCTTCTGGACGCCCTGCGCGCACGTGAGCAGGAGATCGCGGATCGCTGGGTCCGGCTTCAGCTGGAGCAGTCGACCCTGGGCAGCACGATGAGCGAGCGCGAGCTGCGCGAGGAGGCGGATCTGCTGATCTCCGCCCTCGGCACCGGGCTCGCGGGCGACGTGCCCGTGGAACGGCTGGTGACGTCCCAGCACGATCTCCGCAGGACGGTCATGGAGCTTTCGCTGCGGCGGGCCCGTGCGGGCGCGACCCCGACGGCCACGTCCCTCGCGGTGCTCTCCCTCAAGGAGGCGCTGCTCGAAGCCGTGCAGCACACCACCTCGGACTCGCGCGAACTGTTCGAGGCCGCGGTGCTGGTGAACCGGCTCCTCGACGCGGCGGGCGCGCTGTCCTTCGAGACGTACGTGGAGGGGCGCGAGGAGATCATCCAGCGCCAGTCGCACCAGCTGATGGAGCTGTCCACGCCGGTCGTACGGCTGTGGGACCACGTCCTCGCGGTGCCGCTCATCGGCACGCTGGACACCGCCCGCACCCAGGTGGTGATGGAGAACCTGCTGCAGGGCATCCAGGACCACGAGGCCAGGGTCGCCATCATCGACATCACCGGCGTCCCGGCCGTGGACACCGCCGTCGCGCAGCATCTGATGCACACGGTGAACGCGGTGCGGCTGATGGGCGCGGACTGCGTCATCTCCGGCATCCGGCCGCCGATCGCGCAGACCATCGCCCAGCTCGGCATCGACCTGTCCACGATCCTGACCCGGGCGACGCTCGCCGACGCGCTGGCCGCCGCGGTGCGCCTCACCGGCCGCCCCTCGGTCTCCGACAGCCCCGCACCGGCGGGTCCGTGAGTACGCCGCAGCTCCCGCAGCCGGGCGGGGTGCCCATCCTGCGGCTCGGCGACGTCCTGGTCACCGGGCTGCTGAACGAGCTCGACGACAAGTCGGCGGTGGCCTTCACCGACGAGCTCACGACGCGGATCGTCAGCGACGCGGCACGCGGCGTCCTGATCGACATCTCCCGGCTGGAGATCATCGACTCGTTCGTGGCCCGCACCCTGATGGAACTCACCACCACGGCAAGGCTGTTGGGAGCCCGGGTGATCGTGGCGGGCATGCGGCCCGCCGTGGCGATCACCCTGGTCGAACTCGGCCTGCGGCTGACCGGCGTGGAGGCGGCCCTCAACGCGGAACAGGGCCTGGTCGCACTGGGCTGGCAGCGGATGCCCCAGCCTTCTGGGGAGGCCCCTCGTGACTCTCTACGATGAACAGGTCACCAGGGGCGCCGAGTTCGCCCCGCACCCGGCGGACCTGGCCGGTCCCGCGACGTACGCCGTCGTCACCGAGGAGGACCTGCTGACGGTCCGTCATGCGGTACGGGCGGCCACCGTCGAGGCGGGCTTCGGGCTGGTCGACCAGACCCGGGTCGTCACGGCGGCGAGCGAGCTGGCACGCAACGCCTACATCCACGGCGGTGGCGGCAGCCTCGCCGTGGAGCAGGTGGAGCAGGGCGGCGGGCGCGGGCTGCGGCTGACCGTGCGCGACGACGGGCCCGGCATCCCGGACCTGGAGGCGGCGCTGACGGACGGGTACACGACCGGGGCCGGGCTCGGACACGGTCTGGGCGGGGCCCGGCGGCTGATGCACGAGTTCTCGGTGCACAGCACCGCGGGCGGAGGCACCACCGTCGTCGCCACCCGCTGGAGCGGGCGCTGATGGCCGCGCCACTGCCCGCACAGGACGGGCCGCACCCCGCACCGGACGGCCCGGGGCCGCCCTCGCCCGTCTCCGTCCGCATCCGGATCGACCACTACAGCGCCGTCCACCTGGCGGCGACCACGGCCCGGCGGATCGCGCTCGACAGCGGTCTGCCGGGGGCGCTGCCGGACCGGGCCGCGGTCCTCGCGAGCGAGCTGGCCGGCAACATCGCCAAGCACGCGCACGAGGGCTCGGTTTTCGTACAGCCCATGCCGCTGCGCCCGGGCGTGGAGATCCTGGCGTCCGACCGGGGCCCCGGCATCCCCGATCTCGACGCCGCCCTCACCGACGGCTGGACCACCACCGCCACCCTCGGCGCGGGGCTCGGCGCGGTCCGCCGCATCGCCTCCGAGTTCACCCTTCGTACGAGGCCGGGCGCGGGCACCCTGATCTGCGCCAGGGTCGCCGCACCCGGCGCGCCCGCGGCTACGGGTCCGGACCTGGCGGCGCTCTGCCTGCCGCTGGAGAGCGAGCACAGCTGCGGGGACGGCTGGGCGGTCGCCGACGCCGACGACGGGCGGCGCACCGTCGTCGTGGTGGACGGTCTCGGGCACGGACCGCCGGCGGCGGAGGCCGCCGAGGCGGCGCTGCGGGCGTTCCGCCGCGGCCCCGGCCTGCCGCTGCCCACCGTCATGACGGCGATGCACCGGGCGCTGCGGCACACCCGGGGTGCGGCCGTGGGGCTGCTGCGGCTGCGGCCCGACGGGGACGCCGACCACTGTTCGGTGGGCAACGTACGGGTGCAGGTCATCGGCTTCGACGGGGTGCGGTCCCGGCTGTCGGGGCAGCCGGGGGTGGTCGGCTGGAACATGCCGCTCCCCCTGGTCCGGCGGATCTCCGTACCGCAGGGGTCGACGCTGGTGCTGCACAGCGACGGCATCGACCCGCACTGGACGCACGAGCCGTCGCCGTTCCTGCTGCGGCTGCCGCCGCCGCTGCTGGTCGCCTCGCTCGCCCACGACTTCCGGCGCAGCCGCGACGACGCCACGGTGCTCGCGACCGGTGCGCCGGTCGCACCACCGGAAAGAGACGCATGATCCCCCACAGCACCACCCACCACTCCCTGCCCGGGCTGCGCACCACCCTGCGCCGGCTCGCCCACCAGCTGCGGCTGCCCGTCGAGCAGCGGGCCCGCCTCGCCCTCGCCGTGACGCGGGTGGCGGCCGGGGAGCTGGGCGCGGGCCGGTCGGTCACCCTGCACGCCTGCCGGGAGAGCGACCCGGCGGACGGCGGGCACCCCGTCCTGACGGTGCGGCTGCGCACCCCGCTGGCGCCGCGCCCGCCGTCGCTGAAGGGCCTCCCGCTGCCCGCCGAGCGGATGCCGGGGGCGGCTGCGGTGTGGCGGATTCCCCAACCACCGTACGAACAGGGCGACTTGGCGGCACCGGCACAGGAGCCCCACAACGGCAACGGCAACGGCAACGGGCAGGTGCCCGGTCTCGCGGACCTCCTTGAGGAGGAACTGGGCGCCGCCGTCGCGCGGGCCGACGCCCTCGCCGAGGACCACAAGCGGCTCAAGCACGAACTGGCCGAGACCAACAGCGGTGTGCTCGCCCTCTACGTACAACTGGAGGAGCGCGACGAGCAGTTGCGGCGCGCGCACGGCCAGATGCTGCGCGAGCTGGAGGACGCGCTGCGCCCCTCGCCCGTGCGGGTGCCCGGTCTTGAGATGGCGGTGCACTACGCGCCCGCCGGTACGGACGCCCCGACCGGCGGCGACCTCTACGACTGGTTCCTGCTGCCGGACGGACGGGTGCACATCACGCTGGTGGACGCGCTGGGGCACGGCGTCACCAGCACCCGCAGCGCGCTCGACGTCACCCACGCCGTACGGACGCTGGCCCTGGAGGGGCATCCGCTGCAGTCGATCGTGGCGCGCACCGACGAGCTCCTGCTGCCCTTCGACCGCGAGCTGATGGCGACCGTACTGCTGGCCAGGATCGACCCCGCGGGCGGCGCCCTGAAGCTGGCGAACGGCAGCCATCCGCCCGCCCTGGTGGTGCGCGAGGACGGCCGCGCGGAGTTCCTTGAAGTGCGCGGCCGGGGCATCGGCTACCCGCTGCCGGGCAGCGAGACCCTGCGGTACGACACGCTGGCCCCCGGCGACCTGCTGGTGCTGTACACCGACGGGCTGACCGAGAGCAGACGGGACCCCCGGGAGGGCGAGCAGCGGCTCCTGGAGACGGCCCTGCGCCACCGGCACCTGCCGATAGAGGAGATCCCGGGCGCGATCGCCGCCGACATGCACACCGTCATCCTGCATCCCGACGACACCGTGGCCCTGACCGTACGCCGAACACGCGAGGACAGCGCATGAGCCCTGACCGTGAACTGACCGTCTCCGTGCAGCAGCGGGACGCCGGGGTGGTGCTCGCCGTCCACGGCGACCTGGACTTCGACAACACGCCCCGGCTGCGCACCACGATCGCCCGGCTCGCCCTCGCGCCGGGACAACTGCTCGTGCTCGACCTCTCCGGGCTGACCTTCTTCGACTCCAGCGGCGTCACGATGCTGATCGTCGCGCGGAAGGTGGCACTGGCCGCGGGGGCGGAGGCCGTGGTCAGCGGGGTGTCCCCGATGGCGGACAGGATCTTCCGGATCACCGGCCTGGACGAGGTGTTCCGCTCCTATCCGAACCCGGCGGCGGCGTTCGCCGGGGACATCTCCAACTGAGTGCCGGTGAAGGCGGTGAGCGGGCCGAGCCGGGGTATGCGAGCGGTTGATGACTGAGGAGCCGCCCGTGGTTGTCCTGGGTTCACCGCAAGGGGCGCACGGCGACAGCGCGACGGCCCGGGAGGCCGCTGCGGCGTTTCTGGCCCAGCACTGCACCTGGGCCGATTTCGACGCGGTGCTGCTGGTGGTCGGCGAGCTCGTCACCAATGCCGTACGGCACACCTCGGGGTGGTGGCGGCTGCGGCTGCGCACCGGGCAGGGGCAGCTGGTGGTCGAGATCGACGACTCCAGCCCGGACCCGCCGGTGCCCCGGGAGCCCGATTTCTCCGGCAGCGGGGGCTTCGGCTGGCACATGGTGCAGCGGCTGGCGGGCCATGTGGAGGTGCGCCCGCTGCCGGACGGGAAGCGGGTCCGTGCGACGTGGCTGCACCCGGCGCAGCGCACCTGCTGAGACTGCGCCGCCTGAGCCTGCGCTGCCGTACGTACGGGGCCGGGCCGACCTCATCAGGGC